>JAFUBE010000664.1 GCA_017460365.1 Eggerthellaceae bacterium | reverse complement strand
CGGCTCCCGTGCCGGAACTGGCCGATGTAGCCTACAACGCGACCGACGTTGCCGACGAGTACCGCATGCCCGTCAGGATACTGCGCGACGGCATGCTCGGCCAGATGCTGGAGCCCGTCGAGCGTCCCGAACCGCGCACCGAACTTCCCGAGAAGCCTTGGGCCACGACGGGCCACGGCAACGCCCGCAAGAAGAACATCGCGAACTCGCTGTACCTCGACGCTGAAAAACTCGAGAAATCGAACATCGAGCGTTTCGAGCGCTATGAGGTCGTCAAGCGCGAGGAACAGCGTGCAGAGCTTGTCGATTGCGACGATGCCGACATCGTGGTTGTCGCGTTTGGGGCTTCGTCGCGTATCGTGCGCTCCGCCGTTCGCGCTGCTCGCGAGGAAGGCATCAAGGCGGGTCTCTTCCGCCCGATCACGCTTTGGCCTTATCCCGCCGATGCGCTCGAAGCCACGAAGGCGACCGCAAAGGCGTACCTGTCAGTCGAGATGAACATGGGGCAGATGGTCGAAGACGTGCGGCTCGTCGTGCGCGACGCCGCTCCGGTCGATTTCTTCGGGCGCGTCGGCGGAGTCATTCCGACGCCGGCCGAGGTCCTCGAGAAGATCCGCGCTATCAACGAAGGGCTGGGTGAATAACATGGCTGAATCCCAGGAGAAAATCGTGTACCAGCGCCCGCATTCGCTTGCACGGGTTGTCACGAACTACTGCCCAGGCTGCACGCATGGCATCGTGAACAGGCTCGTTGCCGAGACGATAGACGAACTCGGCATCGAGGGCGAAACCATCGGCGTGTCTCCGGTCGGCTGCTCGGTCATGATGTACGACTTCTTCAACTGCGATTTCCTCGAGGCAGCGCATGGCCGTGCACCTGCGGTGGCGACGGGCGTTAAGCGCGTGCATCCCGACAAGGTGGTGTTCGCCTACCAAGGCGACGGCGACCTCGCATCGATCGGCATGGCCGAGACCATTCATGCAGCTACGCGCGGCGAGAAGATCACCATTATCTTCATCAACAACGCGATTTACGGCATGACAGGCGGCCAAATGGCGCCTACGTCGCTGCCGAACCAGGTCACGCAGACCTCTCCTTACGGACGCGACGTTTCGAAGGCCGGGTATCCGGTGCGCGTATGCGAGCTGCTTTCGTCGCTCGACGGCGTGGCATATCTCGAGCGCGTCACCGTTGACAGCCCGAAGAACATCCGCAAGGCGAAAAAAGCCATCAACAAGGCGTTCCAGTACCAGATCGACGGCATCGGCTACTCGCTTGTCGAAGTGGTGTCGACTTGCCCGACCAACTGGGGTATGACGCCGACCGACGCGTTCGAATGGATGCGCGCCAACATGCTGCCGTACTATCCGCTCGGCGTTTACCGCGACGTGGTAGCCGAAGGGTATGCGAACGCCGCAGAGGCCGCAGCTGCGCGCGCGGCCGAATGCCCGATCGCCATGGCCGAGAATCCGGTACTCGCGGCTATCAAGCCTGAAGGGGGTAACCGCTAATGGAAGAGATGCGTATTGTATTCGCGGGCTTCGGCGGGCAGGGGCTCCTGTTCGCGGGCAAAGTGGTCGCGTACGCCGGATTGCTCGACGGTCACGAGGTCTCGTGGCTGCCTTCGTACGGTCCCGAGATGCGCGGCGGCACCGCGAATTGCTCGGTCACGCTGTCGGACGAGCCGATTGGCAGCCCGCTGATCATGAACCCGAACGTTCTTGTGGCTATGAACCAGCCCTCGCTTCTCAAGTTCGAGAACGAAGTGAGCGCAGGCGGCATCGCCCTTGTCGACACGGCGCTCGTCACGCGCATACCCGAGCGCGAAGACATCGCGGTTCATGCGCTCGAGGCTACGAACATGGCCGAAGAGGCAAAGCTCAAGGGGCTCGCGAACATCGTGTTGGTGGGCAAGATGCTGAAAGAGACTGGTTTCTGCTCCGAGGAAACGATTGAAGCTGCGATCAAGAAGGCGGTTCCGCCGAGCAAGACCGCCCTCATCGAGAAGAACATCCAAGCCTTGAAATTGGGAATGCAGGCTTAGCTTTCAAGGCTGACACCGCAAGGCTGGCCCGAGACCGAACTCTCGGGCCAGTTCTATATGATGGTAAGTTTCACGTTCTTGTTCGCGAGGGCCTCGCGTGCGCATACCTGCGCCATGCGGAACAGGTACGCCTGCATGCCGGCGGGCAGCTCGTCTTCGTCGATGGCGAACGTTATGGCGCACGGTTCGCACGCTTCGGCGAGGCAATCGGCCAGCGCCGAAAGATTGCGCCCGTAATAATCGGGCAGCCCGAGGGCTTCCTGCAGGTATTCGTGCAGCATTTCCTTGTAGAGGCATTGATCGCTCGTAATGGTTGCCTGGCGAGCCATCTCAGTAAAGCCTTTCGAATGTCTTGTAGTGGTCGGCCGTGTAATAGATGAGGCCGTCGTTGGAAAACACGATGCGCTTGCCGTTTCGGTACCCGCCCGAGTAATCGATGTCGCATTCGGTCCATCGCCTGCCCGGCGCGTCAGGCAGCTGGTCATCGTCGTCGTAGAACTCGCTTCCGCCAATGCTCTTTCCGGGCAGCACATCCCGCAGGTTGCCTTCGGTGCTCGACCAACCCGCTTCACGAGCCTTCGTCTTCGAAACGTAATTGCCAGGCAAATGACCGTAAAGGTGGATGTAGTCGGCAACGGAATCCTTATCGGTGTACTCGCCAGACTCCACTATTGAAGCGCTCGCCGCGCTTGAAGGGCTATTCCCTGCAGGAGTGCAAGCTGCCACGGGCGCCACCACGCCTATCGCGAGCAAGAGCGATACGATGATGCAGGTCAGCTTCTTCATGTCACGATTATATCCCGACAAAACTGCTCTGCTGCGAACGTTGCATCGGTTTCGTAGGCGTAGCGCTTGCTTGCGGAAGGGCGGGCGAGAGCGTATCCTGCGAGTAGTCCTTTAAGGCGGTACAGAGAGACCGGCAAGGAAGCGAAACGTGGCAGGTCTATCTGTACATACGCGGCTATCGTAACGATTGGGGTGTGTATGGCAGATGAAACCAAACTTAAATCGGTCGTCATGGATGCGGCGGAAATCGAGCGGTCGCTCACCCGTATAGCGCATCAGATTCTCGAGAAGAACAAAGGCGCCGGCAGTATCGCCATCGTCGGCATCGTCACCCGCGGCGATTTGCTCGCGAAGCGCCTCGTCGACAAAATCGAGGAAATCGAGGGCGTGCGCGTGCCCCTCGGGCGGCTCGACATCAGCTTCTACCGCGACGATTTTGCAAGCTACCTTTCACCTGAAGTGCTCTCCACGGACATCATGTTCGATATCGACGGGCGCGACGTCGTGCTCGTCGACGACGTGCTGTACACGGGCCGCACGATACGCGCGGCGCTCGATGCGCTCATGGACATGGGCCGGCCGGAAACGGTGCAGCTTGCGGTGCTCATCGACCGCGGGCATCGGCAGCTTCCCATCCGTGCCGATTTCGTCGGGAAGAACGTGCCATCGGCGGCGAACGAGAACGTGAGGCTGTTCCTCGAGGAAACCGATGGGATCTCTGAAGTCGAGATCTTGGAAGTCGAGCCGGGCATGCGTGCGGGAAGCGCGCCGTTGGGGGGCGAGTAGCATGGCGTTCAACCACAAGCACCTGATCGATATCCGCGATTATTCCGCAGACGACATCATGCTGTTGCTCGACACGGCCGAACGGTTCAAGGCGATCAACGAGCGCCGAATCAAGAAGGTGCCCGTGCTCAAGGGCTACACGGTCGTGAACATGTTCAACGAACCGTCCACGCGCACCCGCTCGTCGTTCGAGATTGCCGAGAAACGCCTGAGCTGCGATACGCTCAACTTCGGCGGGTCGTCGACGAGCTCCGTGAAAGGCGAGAGCCTCGACGACACCGTGGAAACGCTCTGCTCGTACAAGATAGACATGATCGTCGTGCGCGACAAGCATGCCGGCGTTCCGGCCAAGGTGGCGCTCAAGTCGGGAGTGAGCGTCATCGATGCGGGAGACGGCAAGCACCAGCACCCTACGCAGGCCCTTCTCGACCTGTATACGATCCGCGACCGTAAAGGCTCGCTCGAAGGCTTGCGCGTTGGAATCGTCGGTGACATCGGGCATTCGCGCGTGTGCGGCTCGCTCGTCCCCGCGCTGAAGACGTGCGGAGCAAGCGTAACGCTCATCGGGCCTCAGACGCTCATGCCCGCAGCGCCCGAAGCGCTCGGCGCCGATGCGGTTACAAGCGACCTCGATGCGGCGCTCCCCGAGCTCGATGTGGTGTACATGCTGCGCATACAGCAAGAACGCCTCGAAGGGGCGCCGTTTCCCAGTTTGCGCGAGTATTCGATGCTCTTCGGGCTGAACGAGCAGCGCGACAAGCTGCTGCGGCCCGACGCGATCGTGTGCCATCCGGGGCCGATCAACCGCGGCGTGGAGCTCGATTCGTACATGGCCGACCACCCCACGCGGTCGGTGATCCTAGACCAGGTGTATGCCGGCGTGCTCGTGCGCATGGCCGCCCTGTACCTGCTACTCGGAGGAGGAGAAGATGGCTTTACTGCTTAAGAACGCGCATGCCGTCGACCCGCAAGTGCGCCTGAACGGCATCGTCGACATCCTGATCGATGACGGCATGATTTGCGAAGTGGGCGAGGGGCTTGCAGCTGACGGAGCGCAAGAGCGCGACTTGGAAGGCAAATACGTGCTTCCCGGCCTCGTCGACATGCACGTGCATCTGCGCGACCCGGGGCAAGAATACAAGGAAGACATCGAAAGCGGCACCCGTGCAGCGGCCCATGGCGGTTTCACCGATGTATGCTGCATGCCCAACACCAATCCCGTGATCGATACCGGCGCGGTCGTCGAATACGTGCGGTCTAAGGCCGAGCGCGTTGGAAAGTGCAGGGTGCATGTTGCAGGCGCTTGCACGGCGGGCGAGAAGGGCGAGGCGCTTTCCGAGATGGGCGACATGGTCGCGCACGGCGCCGTCATGTTCACCGACGACGGACGCGGCGTGCAGGATGCAGGCATGATGCGGCGCGTGATGGATTACGCGGTGCAGTTCGGGTGCGCCGTGTCGAGCCATTGCCAAGACGAGAGTCTGATCGGCAAGGGGCAAATCAACGAAGGCGCCGTCTCGACCAGGCTCGGGCTTCCAGGGTGGCCTGCTGCCGGCGAAGAGATCCAGATCGCCCGCGACATCGAGATCTCGAAGCTAACGGGTTGCCACATCCACGTGCAACACCTCTCTTCGGCACACGGTCTCGACCTCGTGAGGCGGGGGAAGGCCGATGGCGCGAAGGTGACGTGCGAAGTCACGCCCCATCACATGTTCCTGACCGAGGAAAGCATCGGCGACGAATACGATACGAACATGAAGGTGAACCCGCCGCTCAGGACCGCCGCCGATGCAGAGGCGGTAATTGCCGGCGTCGTGGATGGAACGGTCGATTGCATCGTGACCGACCATGCGCCTCACGCCGCGCACGAGAAGGCACGCGAATTCGAATTGGCGCCGTTCGGCATGACGGGCATCGAGACGAGCGTGGGGCTGGTAGTGGGCAACCTCGTGAACACGGGCAAGATCACCTGGGAGCGCATGGTGGAACTCATGAGCGTGAACCCGCGTCGCATCCTGCGTATCGAGGAAGTGGCGATCAAGCCGGGGTGCCGTGCAGACCTCACCGTGATCGATCCCGAGCTCACATGGACCGTTACAGAAGACGAATTCGAATCGAAGGCATCGAACAGCGGCTTCGTCGGCTGGGAGCTCACGGGACGCGCAACCGACGTATACCTCGCTGGCGAAGAGACCATGCGAGACGGGAAAGTATTATAAGCGCAATACTTGCACGTCGTCCCGCCTACCCCACTTCCTGCCAGGCCCAATGTGGGGTAATTTCCAGGGGGTGCGCTTCCATCGAAGCGCACCCCCGAGGAAATCCCCCACTTTGGGTCT
>JAFUBE010000663.1 GCA_017460365.1 Eggerthellaceae bacterium | reverse complement strand
CGCGCCTGTCGGGCGACATGCTCGAGTCGGCTGCTGCAGCTGGCATCATGAGCGCGGGCGGAACAGCCCTGCTCGCGGGTATCATCCCCACGCCGGGCGTGGCGTTCCTGGTGAACGAGCTGCATGCCGACGGCGGCATCGTGATCTCGGCATCGCACAACCCGCCCGAGTACAACGGCATCAAGCTGTTCGACTCCGAAGGCTTCAAGCTTCCCGATGACGTCGAGGACGAGATCGAGGAATTCATCCGCAACGGCGGGTTGAGCGAGCAGGATAGCCCCAACGGGGATGCCGTCGGAATGATGGTTCCTGTCGACGAAGCGGCCGAGCTCTACATCAACCATGCGGTGAGTAGCGTGCAGGCTCAGGGTGTCGATTTCTCGAAGCTGCACATAGCGCTCGACACGGGGCACGGCGCCTCGTCGTTTACGAGCGCAGAAGCGTTCGAGCGTTTGGGCGCGAAGGTCACGGTCATCAATGACGATTACGATGGCTGCGACATCAACGTGGAGTGCGGCTCGACCTGCCTCGACCCGCTGCGCGAGCTCATGGCGAGCTGCGGCGCCGATGTGGGCGTTGCGCATGACGGCGATGCCGACCGCGTCATCCTCGTGGCCCCTGACGGGACCGAGATCGACGGCGATTTCATGGAAGCGTTCCTGGCAATCGACATGCGCGAACGCGGCGTGTTGGCGCAAGACACGGTCGTCACCACGGTGATGTGCAACTTAGGCTTCACCCATGCAATGCGCGATGCAGGCATCAACGTCGTGCAGACCAAGGTCGGCGACCGCTATGTGCTCGAAGAGATGCGCGAGAAGGGCTACAGCATCGGCGGCGAGCAGTCGGGGCACATGATTCTGCTCGACCACAACTCTACTGGAGACGGCCTCATGACTGCTTGCCAGTACCTCGCCGCAGTCGTCCGCAGTGGCAAAGGCCTTGCCGAAGCCGCGAGAGTGATGCAGAGGCTTCCGCAGACGTTGCTCAACGTGAAAGTCACCGATAAACATGCGTTCGAAGGCAATCAGACGATCGCATCTGCCGTCGAGGCTGCGGAAAGCGGGCTCGGCGACAACGGACGTGTGCTCGTGCGACCGAGCGGCACCGAGAACCTCATCCGCGTGACGGTCGAAGCTGAAACCCAGGAAATCGCCGACGACTACGCCAAGCGTATAGCCGACGTGATCGAGCAAGAGCTCGCTTAGGGAGCTGCGCCTCTGCGGCCGTGGTGTGACACTTCCCGTCAGACACGATCTGTCATTTTCGCGGTAAAACCTGCGGCACAGGAAATCTCACCGCGAAAATGACAGATCGTGTCTGACGGGAAGTGTCACACCATTGTGTTCGGGCGACGAGGAAGACGCCCTGCTCGTAAAAAACGCCCAGAACCCCGTAGGGCCTGGGCGTTATTGCATCGTGGATTCCCTATTCTCCGCGAAAGCGGGCGAAGAAGCCCTTCTTCTTCTCGGGCGGCATCTCGATATCGCGGTTCTGCTTGGCGAAGAAGTTCTCGACCTGATCATCAGAGTCGGCGGAAGTCTGGGCTGCCGAGGCGTTTCCGACGGCGCTCGTCGGCGTCGGCGGAGTGCTCTGCGGCTCAACAGGGATGATTTCTTCGATTTTCATCTCCGTTAAAGGGTCGAGTGCCGATTCGACTTTCTGTTCAGGTGCTGCTCCGAGCTGGTCGATGAGCTCGGCGATGCGCTCCGACGCACCGGGTAGCGGCACGTCGAGCGGCGGCACGTCTTCGTCGGAGAACCTGTCGATGTCTTCAAGGTCGCCAATCGTCTGTTCGGTGAGATTTTCGGCTGCATCATCCTTAGTAGCCTTGTCGGGTTCGGTTTGGAACTCGGGCACCGGCTCGACTACGGGCTCAGGCTCTGGTTG
>JAFUBE010000662.1 GCA_017460365.1 Eggerthellaceae bacterium | reverse complement strand
TGCTGAGACGATGCACACGACGACATCAACAGTGGGATGGAATCGGGTGCATTGTCCCAAATGAGGGGAGGAGGATGCGTTATGAATCTTGAAAACATGGACGTCAGCCCGGAACTGCGTGAGAAGGCTAAGGCGTGTAAAAGCCCCGAGGAGCTGATAGCGCTGGCCAAGAGCGAGGGCTACAAGCTCTCCGAGGCCGAGATGGAGGCAGTTTCGGGCGGTGGGCAATGGTCGACTTGCCCTAACATAACTGGCCCGTGGTGTCCGAATAATTATTAAGGCGCGGTGAAGGCAGGGGACATGCGGGCGGCGCGGCTTCAGCAGAGACGATCCGTACGACCCCGTCTATATCTACCGCCCCATCTTCTGCAGCAAGATGTCGGGCCACCGCCGAGTATGGCCCGACATCCATTTAGACGAGCTGAAGCGCATCAATCCCGATCCCACGAAAGACTTCGACATGTTTGCCGCCATCGAGCGAGCGTGGCTGATTTGCAAACTCCCAATAATGCAGCAAATTGAACTCATGAAAAACCGTATTTTGTTTCAATACGGTGAAACGAGTTTGCCGATTCTGCTCATCTTCTGAGCTTCCGTGCGTCGATTCGCGGATGTTAGATTGAGGTGGGGATGAAACGCAAGATAACGGAGAACCTTGCCGTATGGAAACGCGATAGAGGGCGAATGCACAAGGTCCTCCTGCTATCCGGTGCCCGCCAGGTTGGGAAATAGCAGCAAAACCCCAGGTGGCGGAAAACATGCGATAAGCATGGACGCTGATTTACGCTTCATGTCTCACGTACGAAACCCGTCTCGTCGATGGTTGCGTTCACGGAGATGCGTTCGATGTAGCGGAAGGCGTTTGCGCGGTCGGTGGGGTCGTCGATCCACGATGTGATGGCCATCTGCTGCCATCCGGGGTGCAGCACCAGGCGAACGGCGGAGGGGTCGACGCCCCGTCCGGCGCGTTCGGCCGCCGCTGGCAGTTGCAGCTCGGCTAAGACGGTGAGTCCCTTGAAGCCGTCGAACCAAAAGTTGCCCAGGTTGTAGAGGATGGGCTTTCCCTTGTAGAACTCGATTCCCTGCAAGCAGTGCGCGTGCGTGCCGATGACCGCATCGGCGCCGGCGTCGATGTAGGCACGCGCACCGTGCGTCTGCGCGTCCTCGAGGTCGGTCGCGCGCTCGGTTCCCCAGTGGGGGAGGGCGACGACGTAATCGGCATGCGCCGCCGCTTCGCGGATAGACGCGATGAAGCGGCTGTTGTCGTAGCACAGCAGGATCCCCGGCGTCGTGTCCGTGGCTTCGGGTGTCATGCGTATCTTCTCGGCGCGCGAAGCCGCGACGTAGGCCACGGTGAGCCCGCCCGCCTGCAGGTAGACGGGCGCCTGTGCGGCAGCAAGGTCGCGCCCGGCGCCGACGTAGGGGATATGCGCGCTCTCGAGCGTATCCAGCGTGTCGAGGAACGCCTGCTCGCCGAAGTCGAACACGTGGTTGTTGGCCAGCCCAGCGACGTTCACGCCCAAGTCGGCGAGGTAGCGCACGTTGGCCGTCTTCGCGCGGAACGCGAACTGCTTGTTCGGCATCCTCTCGCCGCGGTCGCTGTAGCAGAACTCGTTGTTCGCCCACATGAGGTCCATGCCGTGCATGAGGTCGACGAACCGGGCGTCCACGCCGTCGGTCACGTCGGTGGACCCGATCTCGTCGAGCGCTATGACGGGCGTGTAGTTGTCGGCCAGGCACACGTCGCCCACAAATCCGAGTCTTATGCGGCTCATCTTTTCTGTCATGTTTCACCATCGAGGAATCATTCGCGGGGCTTTCCCGATGCTCATTCTATAAGATATGAGCGAAGCCGAAGTAAAAGGGGGGTTGCTATTGAAGCGCGCGTTCATGCCTAAGGACCAGCAGATGTGCTGCGAGCTTATCCGCGATGCCCCGACGCGTGAAGACGTCGCGCTCTTAAGTGGCGCAGACGGGCACCCCATCAGCGCGGCGTGCCATGAGCGCCTCGCGTCGGTGGTCGAAGGCATCCGGGCCCGCGGTGCGGACGTGGGCTTCGTCGTGTTCGACGAGGAGGCGGGCATGACGCTTGCCCTGAATGCCGACACGAGGTTCTTCGGCGCGAGCACCGTGAAGGCGATGTGGGTGACCTACCTGTTTCAGGACCATCTCGAGCGGGGCCGTGTTGCGTGGGACGAAATCGCGGGGCACGTCGAGAGGTGCATCGCGCGGTCGGACAACAAAGCGTACACGGTGCTGCGGTCGAACTACGGCGCCGAGCGGGAATTCGCAGATTGGCTCGTGCGGGCGGGCGTCGGTTATATCAGCTCGTGGGATTACTACACGCCGCGCGAGCAGGCGCTCGCATGGACGCATATGCTCGCGTACACGCAATCCGACGGCGCGTACGTCGACGCGTGGAAGGCCGCTTTCGACCATTCGACCAGGTCGTTCATACGCGAGGTGCTCGGCGGCCGGCGCGTGGTGTATTCCAAGCCCGGCTGGATACGCCAAAACGAGCGCCGCCCCAACACCTACGACGACGCCGCCATCGTGATCGACGACGACGGCAGGCGCTACTTGGTGTCTATCATGTCGACCATGGACCCCTTCGGCGACTGCGCTAAGCTGTACGACTTGGCTGCCGCCCTCGATTCCATTTGTAAGCAGCAAAGGGCCTGACCCCAATGCCGCGCCAACATAATACGAGCGGCGACGATACGCGGCGTGGGCGGCATGAGCGGAGCTTCCTCGTGAAACCCTCGAGCGCGTGAAGTCGGCTGAGGGGCCTATCTGCATTCCTATCCCGAATCTGCATCATGCGATACGAGACCTGAATCGCAGGTAGGAACATGCTCGCCGTAAAATCTCGCCAGGAAAACGCCAACAGCAAGGAGGCTTGCAATGTCCCAGGAGAAAACAGCATCCCCGTGAACCAGACGCATCAGGTCCTTCAGCTGTTCGAGCGTCATGGGATCGCGCCTGCCGACGTGGTCTACCTCGACCACATTGATACGCTGATCCCGACGCTTGCGCGCACGGACGGCGTGTTCGTCGGCAGCATGTTGCTTACGGCCATCCCGCAGCAGCATCACGAATTCATCGAGATTGAGGCAGACGATTTTACCATCGACGTGGCGCTTGTCTACCATGCAGACAACCCGAACCCCAATATCGTCCGCTTAGCCGAATGCGCCTCATCTATCCGCAAGCCGACAATGTGAACCGGGCCATGGCGATGGAGCGCCCCCCGCCCCACTTTCTGCCAGACCCAAAGTGGGGCAATTTCCAGGGGAGGCGCCTCCATCGAGGCGCCTCCCCGAGGAAATCCCCCACTTTG
>JAFUBE010000661.1 GCA_017460365.1 Eggerthellaceae bacterium | reverse complement strand
GGCGGCGGCGTGTATGTGCGCAGCGGCACCTTCGATGTCAGTGCAGGCACCATTGGCAGCGGAAACACTGCATCCACCACGGGCGGTGGCGTCGCGGTGTACGGCGGCACGTTCAATCTGAAGGGCAATCCTTCCTGCTCCATACAGGGCAATGCTGCTGGCGATGGCGGCGGCGTAGCCGTGCAGACCAACGGCAGCTTCAACCTGTCAAACTGGGGAAGCATCACCGCCAACACGGCCAGTGGCAACGGCGGCGGCGTGTATGTGAACGGCGGCAGTTTCAGTTTGACTGGCAGCGCGTTCAGCGCCACGGTGAGTGGCAACAGTGCGGCGGGTGTTGACGGTAACGTCTACCTGCCCGAGGGTAAAAAGATCACCGTGGCATCGGACATGAACAACAACGCCCGCGTCGGTGTGAGCATGGAAAAGCCCGGCACGTTCACAGACGGCTACAAGGCCAGTATGGACGGCAAGGATCCGGCGACCTACTTCACCAGCGACGATACGACCTATTCCATCGCTCTCGACAGGAACGGCGAGGCCCTGCTGGGCAAGACCCATAACGTGACGGTGGAAAAGATATCGTTGGTTGGCGTGACTGCGGACAAGACAACGGCTTTCACGGGAGAGACCGTCACCCTTACGGTGACAGAGCCAGAGGGGATTCCCTTTGTGCTGAAAGAGCTGACCGTCACCTACACCGAGGGTGGCAGCACCAAGGCCCTGACCCCTGTGAAGGGCGAGGACGGACAATACACCTTTGAAATGCCCGACGCCGACGTGACCGTGAGGGGCGAAAGCGCCCGGCAGTATCCTGTGGTTGTGAAAACGCTCAGCGGGGGCACGCTCACGGCGGACAAGGAATTCGCCATCGAAGGCGAGACCGTCACCCTGACCGTCACCCCGGATGCGGGCTATAAGATCGAAAACGTGACTTATGCGCCCAATGAAACGGATACAGCAATTGCCATCGAGCCTGTCGATGGCGTGTATAGCTTTACCATGCCCAAAGACGCCGTATACGTGAACGCGGAGTTCCTCACCCCGTGGATGAAGCTGCAAAAGCAGATTAACGAAACGGAGAACGGCGGGACTGTCAAACTGGACGGAGACGTGAGGGCCACGGCGGTCGACACCGCGCTGGTGGTGCCCGAGGGAAAGAGCGTCACCATCGACCTGAACAGGTTCAGGATCAACCGCCAATTGGAAAGCGCTGTTGAGAACGGCAACGTCATCACCGTTAATGGCAACCTGACCGTCAAGGACACCACCAATACCCAGGCTGGCGTCATCCTTGGCGGCTACAACGGGGGCTACGGCGGCGGCGTGGTCGTCGGCAGCAGCGGCAACTTTACCCTGGCCGGCGGCACGATCAGCGACAATACCGCAGTTCTGGGCGGCGGCGTGTATGTGCATGAGGGCGGAACGGTCACCCTGACAGGCGGCAGCATCACCGGCAACACCGGATTGAACGGCATCGGCGGCGTGTGGTTTGCTGGTGGCACGTTCAATGTGTCCGGCAACCCCAGCATCCAAGGGAATACGAGTCTGGGGCAAGAGTCCGCACAGGAATACAATGTCTATGTCGTAGGTTCCGGTGGGAATGCCCGCATCAACGTCACCGGTAAGATGGACGCAAGCGCCAGGATCGGCGTGACCGGGGCGCTTGGCGTGTTCACCAGCGGCCTGAAGGACAGGGGCACGGCGGACAATTTCACCTGCGATGACGACGACTTTGCAGTCGGCATCGACGACGACGGCGAGGCCTATATCGACAGGGGGATTACCGTCACCTTCGACGCGGACGGTGGCAGCGCGGTGGAGGCCAAGAAGATTGTCAGTGGCACGATTCCTATCCGACCAGACGACCCCGCAAAACCCGGCTTTGCCTTAAAAGAGTGGCAGCTGGACGGCAGCGCATACAATTTCGACACCCCCTTGTATGGAAACACCACCCTGAAGGCGAAGTGGCTTACCCACGTGAATATCGCCGCAGGGGACAAGGTGGGCCCTGAGCCTGTGGACATATCCGGGTTGGGCTACACGGTTACCGGAAACATATCGGCCGCAGATGAGGAAGCCCTCGAAATCAGCCTGAACTTGGGAGAACCCACAGGCACAAATCCGAAGGTCTACCCGATCAAGGTCTCCTACGAGCCCAACGACAATTTCTACATCACGACCGTCGATGGCAAGTACACCGTTGCAAGCGGCTCTGGCGGGTCGGGAAGCTCCGGCGGATCTGATGGCTCTGGCGGCCAGACACCCGGCGATAGCCCGATCAACTTTGCGGTCTACGGCTACAGCGGTGAATACGATGGCTTCGAGCACGGCATCGAAATAGAACGAGAGGGCAGCTCGGAAGGCTACGAAATTCTCTTCGCCGACAAGGAGTTCGACAGCTGGGACGACGTATGGAAATACACCACGAACCTTGGTCGGCCAAGCTATGGCTATACCGACGTGGGAACGCACAAGGTGTACTACTACGTACTAGACGGGGCGACCCTCATCAGCGGCAGCAAAGAGGTGACGATAACGAAGGCGGATTGCACTGTGACAGTGCCCGAGACACATGCTCTGACTAACAACGGGAAAGAGCAGCAGCTCGTCGAAGCCGTCGACGTTGTCGGCGGTACCGCGAAGTATGCACTCGGAAACGATGACAAGGTTGTACCCGATGAGTCGGCTTATACCGCAGACATCCCGGCAGGGACCGAAACGGGAACATACTTCGTATGGTACAAAGTCGAGGGGGACGGCAACCACAACGACACCGAGCCGGCATGTATCGTCGTGACGATCTCCGATGATGAGGCGGTCGAACAAGTCGTGGACATGATCAATGCGCTCCCGGCCGTAGGCAAGGTCGCCTCATCCGACAAGGCGGCAATCAAGGCGGCAAGGCAGGCTTTTGACGCACTTACGGCCGAGCAGAAGGCGATGGTCCCTGCTGACACTCTCAAAAAGCTCACCAGCGATGAAGCGGCAATTGTTGAAGTTCAGAAGAAAGCCGTCAAGAAAGTGACAATCAACACCAAGGTCGTCAGCGCGAAGGCCGTGAAAGCGGCAGTCGCAAAAGCCGGCGGAGACAGCAAGTATGTGACCACCTTCGTTCTCGGCAAGAAGGTGAGCAAGATCGGCAAGGGCGCGTTCAAGAACTACAAGAACGTAAAGAAGCTGCTGGTCAAGACCAAGAAACTGAAGAAAGCAAAGGTCAAGGAATCACTGAAAGGCTCGAAGGTCGCAAAGGTGAAGGTCATGATCGGAAGCAAGAAGGCTAACAGGAAATACGTCAAGTTGTACAAGAAGGTCTTTGCCAAAAAGGTGGTCGGCAAGAAGGTGCAAGTGTCACTGTAAGCCGCGTGCCAGCGTGTGTCAGGGGGACCGTGTCAGGGGGACGGTTCTCTTGACACTGATGACAAGAGGGCATTTGTCACTTCATCTTGCGCATTACATGGACCCGACAATCACGGACGTCGGCGCCGCCGAGAAGACTCGAACTCCCGTCCCCCATATGATGATGCACTGTGGCACCAGATTACCACTCCTCCCCCACTGTCAGCAAGTTAAGCCGTCAGACACGATCTGTCCCACCCTTGCGGGGAGAGAACAGTGACGTGCCCTACGGGCGCTGCGGAGGAATCCGCGCCTGGCGGCGCGGCGGCAAGCTCAAGAGCTCGCCGCCGCCGCGCAAGCTGCGGATACTTATATAGCGGCGAAGCCGCGTCGCGCTTTTCCGCATGATAGGGCATGCAGAACGGTGTCCCGATTGGGCATGGAACCTTCCACGGCAAGCGCCGTCTCGCCTTTCACGCTACAATGGGGGGAACGCATCCAGGGGAAACGGAGTTCACGATGGCAATCGCAAAGACGGTGGACGGCACGAAGGCGACACTTGCAATCGATGGGTGGCTCGACACGCAGTCGGCACCCGAGCTGGCGGCGGCGCTCGACGAGCTCGACGAGGGCGTCGAAGAGCTGGTGCTCGACTTGGCGGCGCTCGAATACGTTTCGTCGGCCGGCATCCGCCAGATCGTGGCGGCGCACAAGAAGACGGGCGGCAAGCTCATCGTGCGCAACGTGTCTCCCGAAGTGCTCGAGGTGTTCAGGCTCACGGGCGTCGACGGCCGGTTGAACATCGAATGACGCCATGCTCCGTTCCGTCCGCACCAAGATAATCGCCGCGTTCGTTATTGCGCTGGCCGCCATTGTGGCGATCGTGAGTGTGGCCGGCATGGTCTACATACGATGGTACGAGCATCGCCTTTCCGACCAGATGGGAGTTTCGGCGGCAATCATGTGCGCCGATATTGCCGGATACATAATCGACGACCCAGACCTTTCAAACCCTAATTCGAAGGCTTATCAGGATTATCGACAATTGCTGCGCGATGTATGCAGGGAAAAGAACATGGATTACCTGTCTGTGTTCAAGTGCGATGTTGAAGCAAAAACCATCACCTATATCTTTTGCGTTGCCGACGACGACGTCAACGATGAGCGGGTTGCCCGCGAGCGCGGCTTCGGCACGGTCGTGGAGGTCGAAATGCCCGAAACCATGCGACGGGCGATGAACGGCGAGAAAGTGTATGAGGCCGACGAGATCGACAACCAATTTGGCAATATGCTTGCGTGGTACAGCCAGGTTCCTGGAAATGACCAGACGATTCTTGCCAGCGCCGAATACTCGGTAACCGAACAGCGCGCGCGGGTGTTCGAAAGCGCTGTAGATGTGCTTGTGCCTTTGGTATTGGGTTTGCTCGTGTTGCTGATGGTGCAGATGTACGTGCTCAACAGGCGCGTTTTCAAGCCGCTTCAAACGATTACCGAGCGCATGCGGTCTTTCTCTGCCGACCGAGCTTCCGAGTTCGAGCCGCTGGAAATAGAATCGAACGACGAGATGGGAGCAATCGCAGATGCGTTCGAGAACATGGCGGCCGACATCGGCTCGTACGTGAACGACATCGAGCGCTTTACCGCTGAACGCGTGCAAGCAGGCGTCGAGCTCGATGTGGCGCGGCGCATTCAGTTGGGCATGGTGCCTGAACGAACCATGCAGGAAAGCACCGGCTACGAGCTGTGCGCGCTGTCGCGGACGGCGCGGTCGGTCGGCGGCGACTTCTACGACGCGTTCGAAATCGAAGGCGATCGCGTTGGCGTCGTGGTGGGCGACGTGTCGGGCAAGGGCGTTGCGGCGGCGCTGTTCATGTCGATGGTCAAGATAATGGTGCACGACGGCTTGAAGGCTGGCGCGGGTCCCGCCGAGGCGCTGAACCGCATAAACGACCAGCTATGCTCGTCGAATCCCGAGGGCATGTTCGTTACCGCGCTCGCGCTCGTGCTCGATTGCGCGACCGGCGAAGTGCGCTATGCCAATGCGGGCCATTTGCCGCCGCTCGTAGTGGGAAGCGCGGTGCACCAGGTCGAGGTGGCGCCGGGCGTGTTGCTCGGGCTGTTTGACGACGCCGGGTTGGAAGAAGGAACGCTTGCGCTTGGCGAAGGGGAGTTCCTGGTCGCGTTCACCGATGGCGTGACCGAAGCAGTGAGCGCCGAGCGCGAGTTTTTCGGCAGCGATGCGCTTGTCGATTGCATCGCCGAAGGGGCACCGTATAGCAGCGCGAGCGAGCTCGCCGACGCGATCGTGCGCACGGTTGACGCGTTTGCGGCCGGGTGCGAGCAGTTCGACGACCTCACGTTGGTGGTGGTGCATCGCATGCCAGGCGAGCTGCGGGCGCTTCCCGTCGACATCGCTTCGTTTGCTCGCGTGCGAGACGATATCCTTGCGAAGTCGACCGACGATGCTGCAGGCCGCAAGGCGTGCTTGGCCTGCGAAGAGGCGTTCGCGAACATCGTGTCGTATTCGGGCGCGACTTGCATCTGGTACGCGGTCGACGCCAACGACGACCGCCTGCGAGTGACGCTCGCCGACGACGGCGCCCCCTTCGACCCGTTCGCCTCCAGCCCCGAAGCGCGCTCCTTCGAGAACCTCGACGCCGGCGGCATGGGCATCGGCCTCATCCGCAGCCTCTCGCGCGAGGCAACCTACACCCGCGACGGAAACCGCAACGTCCTCACCATCGTCTTCTGAGCCGGGGTTCGGCGTTGGCACACCGTAG
>JAFUBE010000660.1 GCA_017460365.1 Eggerthellaceae bacterium | reverse complement strand
GGACAACTTCGGCGTCCTGGGCCCGAACAAAGTCCGCCGGAGGCTCCCGGAAAAAGCCGCGCTCACCTGGGTAAACACGGCTCGGACAGCATGGTGGAGGCGCGGAGACTCGAACTCCGGTCCATGGTGAATCCCTGGGCAGGCTCTACAAGCTTAGTCGCTGCTTTAGGTTAAGGGCCGCGCTCGCGCAACGACAGGCGTCGCGGCCCCGAGTCGGTTCGGTCTTAGCTTCGGCCATACCGGCTACGTGCCGAAGAGCATTCCCCTGAAGATGACATCGCGCCCGGAGCGGAGAAGAATCCGGGGTTGACGCGCCGACTTATGTTATGCGGCGAGGGCGTACTGACGCCCATAAGAGTTGTTCTTGCCAATTAAATTTGACAGTACCCCTGTTTAACGTGGCGAGGAGACCACGACCTGCTCCTCCCCTCAGACCCATCATGTCGAAACCAGTCGCCCCCAAACGGGTCGCCACACGGCTCCACCTTATCAAAGTACATGTACCATTATAGCGCCTCCCTTCGAGCTCGGGCCCGGCGGGAAGCGGCCGACTGACTCTGTTTGTTAGCGTACCTTCACGGTGACGGTTTTCAGCTTGCCGTTCTGGGCGTAGCAATAGATCTTCGCCTTGCCCTTGGACTTCGCCTTCACGACGCCCTTCTTGGTTACGGTCGCGACAGCGGGGGCGCTGCTCTGGTAGCGCAGGCCGGCCAGCTTCACGACCTTGGTGCCCTTGGCTTTCGCGATCTTGGCCTTAAGCTTCAGCTTCGCTCCCGGGACGAGCGTGCAATTGCTCGCCCATTCGGCCTCGTAGCCGCCGCCGCGCACGACGATGGGCACGAGAGTGTAGCCGGTGTCGGCGCCGCCTGAGCGCTGCAGCTTCTTGCTCGCGATGGTCACGCCGATCGAATCGGTGCCGGGTTTGTCCACCATGCTCTCGTTCACGTAGATGTCCGCGTCGGCGCAGCCGATGTCGGCCATGAACTGGCGCGCCGCTATGTGCTTGTACCGGTACGCGTTCGCATCCGACTCGCCGATGCGCAGATACATGCCCGTGAACGCCGCCGTGAGCGACAATGTGGCCAGATGGTCGTTGTACGTCGCCGGGTCGGCGAAGAACAGGCCGTCGGAATAGTAGAACATCGTGGTCGAGTCGACGGTGTAGCTGTCGGTCTTGCCGTGCATGCTGTAGCCGCGCAGGAGGTCGAACTCGCCGCTTTCGCTCTTCTCACCGCCGGCCAGGACCTTGCCCACGACCGTCGCGGCCGCTTGCGCTGCCTTCACCTTCGTCGCCGCGTTCCTCACGTGCGCCTCGCCGACCTCGCTACCGGTGTAGCCGTCCTTCACGAAGAAGATCTTGCGCGAGTCGGGGGCTGAGTTGTACGTGACGTGGTAGCCGCTCGCATCGGGCGTGAGGTACTGGATGCAGTTCTTGCCCTTCTTGGTGTCGCCGTTCTTTCCCTCGGTAACGTAGCAATACGTCGAGGGATAGCTCTTGTAGCCGAGCCCGATGTCGGCGCCCTTGATGAGGTCGAACATCGCGCGCACGCGCCCCGATTCGAGCGTGAGGTTCGACTTCGCGCCCGATGCGTCGGTGTTGCCGCGAATGCCGGCGCAGGCACAAGCGAAACCACCATGACCAGCGAAGTTGCCACCGCGACCACGCGGTGCCATAACGATTCGACCATCTCGACCGCCCCGCTCTCCACCGCCACCAATGCAACACTTTGAATGCCTAATTCTATTATATAGTCCCATCAGCGGTTGATGGTCATCTTGGCAGGTCATAGGCTCGAAAATCAGCGAACTTGAGCACAGAAAACAAACGCCTTCTAAAACAGCAGGTCAAACGTGGTATAAAATCGGTTGAAAACAGGGCAACTTCGCCCTCGCGAACAAAGAAACTTCACGTATTCTGCTTCAATCCCATTCTGAAGGACCGGCTTCTCGCCGTCAAGGACCAGTCTGATGAAAGCGAACGGAATAACTTGACCAAAGCCATATGTAATCGCAGCAGGTTGCCTTGCCGTGTATTTCAAGGGAGCTGGCGTATGTATTGGGAGTAAACTCTGAGCTGTGCCATAATCAAATCATAGAACGTAAAGCGACATGACGGT
>JAFUBE010000659.1 GCA_017460365.1 Eggerthellaceae bacterium | reverse complement strand
CGTGGCGGAAGCGCCATAATCCAGCTTGTAGTACAGATTGTTATGGCGCGCCTTCTTGCCCCCGATCAGTTCGGCGCCCTTGCGGTTATGCTCGTATTCGTAAACGTCGGTAACGTGATTACGCAATCAGGCCTCAATTCAGCTTTAGTGCAAGCTTCTGAAGCGGATGACAGTGATTTCGCGACTGTGTTCGGTAGTGTCAAGAATCTTGCGCACTTTTCCGCAACGCCCTATAGCGAGTCGGCATGATCACTCGTCCAGCAAGGACACGTCCAGATATCTCCTAGAACCCCATTCGCTGTCCGCGACGTACTTCAGGCGGGCGGTGACCAGCATGAGGGCCGACTTCCCGTCGGGGAACGCGCCGACGACCTTCGTCCTCCTCCTTATCTCCTTGTTGAGCCGTTCGATGGCGTTGTTCGTCCTGATGCGGCGCCAATGCTCTTCGGGGAACCTGGTGTACGCGAGCGTTTCGAGGTAGCCCTCGCGCACGACCCTGGCGGCCTCCTTGAGCTTCATCCCCTCCAGGTCGCTTGCCACGCGCAGCGCCTTCTCCTCGCAGGCCTCGAAGGATTCCTGCGCGTGTATGGCCTTCAGCCTGGCGGCGACGGCCTTCTTCTTCGAGCTGGGGACCTTGGAGAGGGCGTTTCGGTAGAAGTGCACGGTGCAGCGCTGGTAGGCCGCATCCGGGAACACCTCCGCCAGGGCGCCCACCATGCCGGCGGCCTTGTCGCCGATGAACATCCTCACGCCGCGCAGGCCGCGCGACTTCAGCCACGACAGGAACTCCCGCCAGCACTCGGTCGACTCGGTGAAGCCCTCGGCGGCGCCGATGATCTCGCGGTAGCCGTCGTCGTTCACGCCGATGGCGACCATCACCGCCACGTTCTCGACCGCGCCGCCCCAGGCCCGCTTGAGGTATATCCCGTCTACGTATACGTAGCGGTACTCGCAGCTCAACGGCCGGTTGCGCCATTCTTCGATCGATTCGAAGGCCTTCTCGTTCAAGTTTGACACCGTCCCCGCCGAGACGCTCGCGCCCCAGAGGATCTCGCTGACGTCCTCGACGCGGCGCGTGCTCACGCCGGCCAGGTACATCTCGACGATCGCCTCCTCGACGGAGACCTCGCGCCTTTTGTAGCGCTCGATCACTGCCGTGACGAACTTGGCGCCCTTGAGCTTCGGCATCGCCACCTCGATATTTCCCGAGGACGTCGTGAAGTTGCGGGTGTAGTGCCCTGCGCGGTAGGCCTCGCGGTCGGCGGTCCGCTCGTAGCGCTCGGCGTTCACGAGCAGGTCGGCTTCCTCGTCGAGAAGCGCGTTTATCGTGTCCTCGACCGTCTGGCGCACCAGCTCGCGGATGTCTGACTTTATGGCCTGCTCGTCGAATGATACGATGGGGTTGGACATGGCTCTGCCTCCTAGCATGATCGGTTTCTAGACAACTCCAATCATACCGACGGCGAGGGCCATGCCTTCGTTTCTCTAGACGTGTGCAGCTGTCAAAGTGCGCAAGAAATTGTACGTTACCGATCAGCGGTATTCCATCAAGAACGAGCACATTGTCCCCAATGAAGTCGTAATACCCGTCCTCGGACCAGCTCGTGCTCGTCAGCCGGCCGAGACGGTTCGGCAAGAGCTACGCCGCCAAGATGCTCGTGGCCTACTACAGCTGCGGCTGCGACTCGGCTTCGCTTTTCGAGGGGCTGGAAATCTCCCGATTCAACGACTTCGAAGAGCATT
>JAFUBE010000658.1 GCA_017460365.1 Eggerthellaceae bacterium | reverse complement strand
TTCTGTCACTTTCGCAGTGGGACTCCCCTGTTCCGCGGGTCCCACCGCGATAGTGACAGAACGTGTCTGACGGGAAGTGTCACACGGTGGCGATAAAGACGCGTCTCCCATCTAGAAAGCACAGTTTTGAACTGGTATTCAAAGGCAGCGTCGTTCGTTCATTCGAATACCCTAATGACACATTGCGTTCGTTTGCGAATTGACACGCCCGAATAACGTCTGTACCTTACACGTATCGTGAATTCGAAGCGATGGCAAGCCGAGTGAGGGGGAAACATGGGCGATTGCGACCGCTTGATGCAAGCTGCCACCGATGAGGCACTTGAACAAGCAGCCAGAAACGAAGCTGACGGTTTCCGCGACGTGGTGAGCGGAGAATGGGTACCGGCAGCTTGCTGGCATAATTGCGGCGGACGCTGCGTGAACAAGGTGCTTGTTCGCGACGGCGTGGTCATCCGCCAGAAGACAGATGACAGCGTAGAGGACACACCCGACAACCCGCAGCAACGCGGTTGCGTGCGAGGCCGTTCGCAGCGCATGCAGGTATTCGGCCCCGATCGCATCAAATACCCGATGAAACACAAGGGTTGGAGCCCCGACACCCCGAACGGTCACCTGCGGGGAAAAGACGAATGGGAACGCATCAGCTGGGATGAAGCACTCGACTACGTTGCAGCCGAACTGCGAAAGGCCTACGACACGTACGGACCCCGGTCGGTGTTGAACTGCGCGACCAAAGAGCTTTCCACGGTGCTGAACGCATTAGGCGGAGCCTGCACCGTCACCGACACATCGAGCTGCGGCACGCTTTCCAACGGCACGGCAGCGAAGATGGGCTTGGGTTTCCTTGACTGGTTCTTCGTCGTGAACGATCGTTATGACCTGAAGAACGCCGACTATATCGTGCTGCATGGCGCGAACCCCGCCTGGACGGCATCGGGCATGCCGGCCAACAACTACCTGCAGGCCAAGAAGGCAGGCGTGAAATTCGTAGTGGTCGGTCCGTTCAAGAACGCGACGGCCAACACGCTCGACGCGAAGTGGATTCCTGTGCGGCCCTCGACCGACCTCGCGTTGCTCATGGGAGTCGCCTACGAGATGCTCATGCTCGACGAGGCATCGGGAAACGTGGTCGATTGGGATTTCCTGCACAGATGCACCGTGGGTTTAGATGCCGAGAGCATGCCCGAAGGCGCAGCGACCGACGAGAATTACCGCGCTTACCTGCTCGGCGAATACGACGGCATGCCGAAAGACGCAACCTGGGCATCCGCCATTTGCGGCACGCCGGTCGAAGACATCAAATGGCTCGCCGAAATCTGCGGCAAGCAGCACAAAACCATGTTGCTGCACGGCTTCGCCCCCGTCCGCGCAGTCGGAAGCGAGGACTTCACGCAGGCGTTCGCGGCGCTCGGCGCCATGGGCGGCCATTTCGGCAAGCCGGGCCATGCATGCGGGGGCATCCGCGAACAGACAAGCGGCAACGATGGCCCGCGCCTCGTGAACCCGGGCGAATCAGGCGCAACGCCAGCTCCTGCACCCACCGTATACGACCCGATTCCAGCTGTCACCGTATGGCAGAACATCCTCGATAAGAAGTACCGCTACGTGGGCACCATGTACGCCGAACTTGCAACCGGCGAGGAACGCGACCTCGACATCCACGTCATATGCTTCGAGGCGAGCGGCATCATGCGCACAGTGCCGAACACGACCCGAGCAATCGAGGCGGTCCGCTCGGTCGACTTCGTGTTCGCAAGCCAGTACACGATGAACACGCAGGCGCTCTATGCCGACATCGTGTTGCCATGCGCAACCGAATGGGAAACCCCCGGCGGCTTCCCCAACGCCAATCGCGAGACGCTGATCATGTACCGCCAGGTGGTCGAACCCCTGTACGAGGCGAGAACCGATTTCGACATCGCACGCGCCCTCGCCGGCAAGCTCGGCCTCGATGCGGACGCCCTGTTCGCCGTCGATTTGAAACAGCAGTTCATGAACAAGATCCTCGGCGCCACGTACATAGACGAAACCTTCCAGCCTCAACCGCTGATCGCCGTCTCGCAGGCAGACCTTGACGAATGGGGTTGCGAAGGCGAACCGCACGACGGCGCAATCGCGCTTGCCGAAATATGGGACACGGGAGTCTACCACGTGCCGCGCCATGAAGGCGACGCGTACGGGTTCATCGGATACGCTCAATTCGTCGCCGACCCCGTCGCCAACCCGGTCGGCAGCGCATCGGGGAAAATCGAGATTTACTCGCAGGCGAAAGCCGACGAGTTCAACGCGCCCGGAGCGCCCGGCGTCGAGCCGGTGAAGCCCTACCCCACCTACCGCGTTTCGCCCCGCGGTTACGAAACGCTGTCGGCGGAATTCCCTCTTCTCGCCTACAACCCGCATTATTACCGTAGAACACATAGTTGTTTGGACAACGTGCAATGGATGCGCGAAGCGTGGGCGAGCCCGGTCTACTTGAACCCGGCAGATGCAGAGGCCCGCAGCATCGCCGATGGCGACACCGTGGTGATTACAAGCCCTGCGGGCAAGGTGCTGCGCCCGGCAACAGTGCTCGCGTCGATGATGCCCGGCGTGGTCGCCATCCCCCATGGCGCATGGGTCGACATGGACGAAGCCGATGATTACGACACGGGCGGGTGCGACAACGTGCTCGTCGGTTCCGACATCAGCTCTTCGTTCGTATCGGGTTACAACAACCTGAACGTGAACGTGCAAAAATTTGACGGCGAGCCTCTCGCGCCCGATTGCGAGAAGCCCCAGCGCGTCATCGAGCTGTAGAGGAGGAACGAGTCATGGGAAAGAAAGGCTTCTTCTACAATCAAGACGATTGCATCGGCTGCAAGACCTGCCAGGTCGCCTGCAAGGACAAGAACGACCTCCCCGTGGGGCTCATCTTCCGCGACGTGCGCAGCTACGAAATCGGAGATTACCCCGATGCCGCGCTGTACCACTTCTCGGCCACGTGCAATCACTGCGCCAAGCCGGCGTGCGTCGAGAAATGCCCCAAGGGCGCCATGTACATCGACAAGGAAGACGGCACCGTGCAACACGACGACGACGCGTGCATCGGCTGCCGGAGCTGCGTGCGCAATTGCCCGTTCGGAGTGCCGAAGTTCCTTCCCGAACGCCGCATCACGCGCAAATGCGATGCGTGCATCGCGCTACGTGCGAACGGCGAAGAGCCGGCATGCGTGGCGTCTTGCCCGATGCGCTGCCTGGAATTCGGCGAAATGCGCGACATCACGCCTGCCCACAAGGGCGCTGTCCGCGATCTTCCCATACGCCCCGATTCGAAGATTACCGGCGCTTGCACGCTCATCAATCCGAAAGCCGCAGCGCTCGAAGAGGGTGCGCGGGAAGTCGTGCTGTAATCCTTCGGATCGAGCAACAGTGGAACAGCCGATCACGCTTCATTCGCGCCCTTCGATAGAGAACGAGGCGTTCAGGCGCTACGCGGAGAATCTGGTGGAAATCGAGCGCGATTTCCACCAGGCCATCGGGTCGCTCGGACTCGCGGTGTCGAACGAAGGTGACGATTTCGAAGAACGCGTTCGCCGCTTGCGCGACCTCGGCGTATCCATTGGAAACGATTGCAAAAGCTTCCATGTAGGGTGGATATCACCTGCGTGCATGGCATGTCGCAAAGGCGTGGGAACCGAAACGTTCCTCACCTCGACGCAGTGCCCGCGCTCATGCTTCTTCTGCTTCAACCCCAACCAGGATGATTAGGAAGACGGCTTGAGCCATGTGAACGATATCGCGGGACGCTTGCGTGCAAGGGTAGAACAGGGGGCGCGCTATGCGCAGCTTGGGATAACCGGCGGCGAACCGCTGCTGCATGCCGATGTCGTGCTCGGCTTTCTGGATGCTGCACGCACGCTCGCACCCGATGCGCGCGTTCGCCTCTACACGAGCGGAGCTGGACTTACCGAAGAACTTGCATACGATCTGGCTGAAGCCAGTCTGCACGAGGTGCGGTTCAGCGTGAAGCTCGACGAGCCACGGTCGTCTTTGGACCGAACTCTTGCGCATATCGGCATGTGCACGAACCTGTTCGACGCCGTCATGGTCGAAATGCCCGTGATGCCCGATCAGGTTGATGCCATGAAGGAGCTGCTCCTGCGCCTCGACAACCTTGGCGTACGCGCAATCAACTTGTT
>JAFUBE010000657.1 GCA_017460365.1 Eggerthellaceae bacterium | reverse complement strand
TATCAGGTGTATACGTGTTACGAACGACGCCCGTGTTCACGGGCCCACCCCCGCTCGCGGAGAACGAGACGGTCTCGCCTGCTTTCACCTCCACGGATGCAAGATACATTTGGTTTCCAGGCTCCGTCATGAAGACCTCGGCAATCTTAGTGCCGCTCTTGTCCTTCACGTCCCAGTTCAGGGAATACTTGCAATCCCTATCCGTCTCGTTCGTGATCTTTCCCGATATCGAGAACTCGTGCCCGTTGGTAACGGTGATCTCCTCGTTCTTGAGGCTGAACCCGTCGCCCTTCTCCGATTGGCCGAGGCTGTCCAGGTACTCCTGCCGCTCGACGTCGGTGAAGCGCGCCTCTCCCAAGAGGAACTCCTTCACGGAATCGTACCTGATGTACTAGCCTCCTGTGTCCAGGAACTCCTGCTCGAAGTCGTACGTCTCGCCCGGTTTGATCATGTTCGCGTTGAACGTCGCGGTCCCAATGCCGTTTTTGCCGCTATCGTACGCGTACCACTCCACGAGGATGGTGTGCTGTGCATCGCCCTTGTTCGTGATGGTGCCGGACACGAAGGCGGCATCGCCCTTCTTCACGAGCTTCTAGTTATCGATCCTGTAGCCATCGCCCGCATCGGTCTTGCCGCCGACGGACCCGCAACCGGCCAAGCACAGGGCCAAGGCGAAGCTGAGCGCCAAGGCGGATACGAGGAATGCCCTTGATTTCATAATCGCTCCTCCCACGCGACCGATAGAAGCCGAACCGCGGAAGGATGCTGGCAAACCGTGTAAGGGGCTTTCCATTCCGTTCCACAGTTCACCACAACCCGCCGATGTTCCACCGAACAGCAAACACCAGATTGGAGCAGCAGAAAGCCCCAACAACGGCTGTTTTCGCGCGGGCGAACATGAAGGCGAGCATCTACGACCAGGCCGTGCTCGAAGGGGTGGCGACGTCCTTTCGCCAGACCGAGGAAATCATCGAGAACGGCCTCGTGAGCGGCGTCGCCGCAACCGATGTGCAGAAGGTGCTCATCGGCCATTACGGGGGAACTTCACCAGAGGAGCTTCGCACGCTCATGAGAAAGCGCTGTTGGAGTAGGTTTTGAATGGGTTGCGTCATTTGCGAGCCCGCGTCCTAGCGGGGCGCCTATGCGGCTGCGGGAAGCTCCTGCTGGCCGTATTCCTGCACGATGCGGTCGTATTCCGCCGTGGCGTCGGCGATGCGCGCACGGAGGTCGCCGTATGCGTACATGCCATCCCCGTTCTTCTGCAGGCCCTTGAAGGACAGCTCAACGCTCATGGGCACCTGCGCGCCCGAGAGCATGGTGCCCCCGCGCAGCTGGTCGACGCTCTGGTACAGCAGGCGCGCGCGGCCGAACTGTTCGCCATTCGCATTCTCCCAGCGCTCGAACACCAGCTTGCAGCCGATCGGGGTCGTCGTCTCCACGGCGCCCGGCAGCTCGTAGCTTTCGACCCCCAGCGCCGCCAGCACGCTCGCGACGTTCGAATCGTGCCCGCACAGGAAGGTGAACACACGCCCGTCTGCGTCCAGCTCGCTGCCGATTTCCGCCAGCAGGGGATGCGCGACGTTGGCCGCCACGAGGGGCGCGGTGAAGAGCAAATCGCCGTAGAAGTCCTTGGACTGGGAGATGAGTTTCCACTGGTCGAAGGTGAGGTCGTGCCCGAAGGCCGCATCGGTCGCGCTCGGGGACTCGTAATACTGCAGCACGAGCGCGTCGGCGAGCTGGCACGCCGTTTTCAGCGAACCGGATATGGCCGGCTCCTTGCCCTGCTCAATCGTCACCTGCGTGTCCTTCGTGTCCAGGTCCTTGAGCTCGCCCGCCTTGTAAGCGTCGGATTCGGTGTAGTCCACCACGTCCTGGATAAGCGCGTAGGAATCGGCCAGGCCGGAGGCGACGTCTGACATGCCCGCAGCACCGCCCATCGTCCCGATTTGCTTGCACGCCGCGTCGACATAGGCGTCGGAGGAGAAGGTGATCGCCGGCGTGAACACGGGGTCCATCTTGTCGTATTCGGCATGCGTCTCGATGTCGACGTCCGCCACGGGCAGCATGCCGCTCGAGAAGTATCGGGCGGTCGCGATGGTGCGCTGCTTCGCGTTAGCGTAGATGCGCACCTCGCCTTCCTTCGGCCGGAAGTTCTCGGGGACGAGCCCTTCCGATTCGAGCCATTTGCGCATGTATTCGCCCATCATGGTCTCGAGGGCGCCGCCGCGCATGCTGAGCTCGCTCGCCTTGGATGTCCAGTTGATCCATGTATGGGAAGTCGCCTTGTCGAGCGCCGAGCCGGTGGTCGAAATCGGGGCGCGGATGTTATGGCGGCTCAACACCACGACCTGCTTCAGGGTGTATCCGTCGCCGGGGTCGTCGAAGTCCGATCCCGCAGCAGGCTGCTCGTTCGAACCCTGCCCGGCCGATTCGCCTTGCGACGCGCTCGACGCGCTTGCCGCAGAGGCCTGAGTCGACCCGCCTGCTTGCCCGCAACCGGCCATGGCCAAGGCCAGGCCAAGCGTTAACGTCAACGCTGCAATCATCAACAGAACGCGTTTGCTGCTCTGCATCGTAACCCCTTCCCTCTTGGCCGTTCACTGTTCCGCATTGTACAACTCTCCCCTTTAGTCCTTGCCGCTGGGCGCAAAAGCCCCGCTTCCCAGATGCTCGTCCCCAAGCGTTCAGGTTCTGCGAACGAAGAGCCCTCCGCAAATTGGGGGATCTATGGAAACGCGCCTTGCCACCATCAATCGGGAGGGTCAGCATGCTTCCGCTCATTCAACACTAATCCCGTGTGCGGTGTGACACTTCCCGTCAGACGCGTCTCCCTGGGAACTGCCCCGCTTTGGGTCTGGCCGTAAGCGGGCAGACCGCAAACGAAGGCAGAGTATGGCACTTATCGTATGCGAGTTCGGCAAGTCGAGGCCGCAGTAGCGCAGAAACCGCTCGCGCCGCCCTACCCCGCGAGCACGCGGATGTGATACGAGAAGGTGCCCGGCCAGGCGACGCCGCCGCCCACGCAAACGTAGCTCGTCCCCTCCGGGAGGTACATGCTCGCCGTTGTCGCGGTCTTCTGCTCGTCGGACACGTACACCGCTACGTACTTTTTCGTCGATGCGAGCGTGTCGCGGTTCGCGTAGAAGTCGGCATGGAGGTTGCCGCCGTACATCTCCACGTAATCGTCCAGCCAGATCTGAAGCTTGTAGTAGCCGGCTTTCCGCACGTCGACGGCGAACCAGTCTTGGTCGGATTGGCTGCTGACCGTGCCGAACATGTCGGTGCCGACCATCAGGTAGTTCGCGTCTATCAACCGGTCGTTGGTCTCTTCCTCGTTCTTCTTGAAGGTGCCCCTCACCGTTACGCTAAGCTCAACGGTCTTGCTCGCAGCGGCGTATTTCTTCGAACCGGCCGCGCTCACCTTCACCTTCATCGTGTACGTGCCCGGCCCGGTTCCCTTCAACACGGTGAGCTTGCCCGTCTTCGCATTGAACGACAAGGCCGCGTTCTTCGCGACCACCGCATACGTCACCTCGCCGGCCGCGTTGCTCACGGTAAGCGGGCTGAGCGTCTTGGCGCCGTCGCGCACCTCGTTCCAGGCAACGCTTAGCGCGGTCGCCTTCACGGTCATCGGGTTTTCGGGTTTGCCGATCTCGAACGTGGCCGACACCTTGCCCTTGAAGTTGCCCGCGCCCTTCATGACGACCGTCGCAGTGCCCGGCTTCTTGTTGTTCTTGTAGCTTGTCGAATAGTCGCTGCCCGCGCGTAGCGTCATGCCCTTCCAGGTGACCGTCGGGGCGGGCTTCGCGGCCTTGCCGGTGTAGGGCACCTCGCCGATCTTGGCGATGCGCGCGCCCGCGATGCTCGCCTTCACGATCTTGAACATGACCTTCTTCACGTCCTTGAAGTTGCCTTTGCCCGCGATGGTCACGGTGGCGCCTCCCACGTCCTCGTTGTTGGCGTACGACAGGCTGTAGTCGGACTTGCCGAGCTGAACGCCCTTCAGCGTCAGCGCCACGCCCGGCTTGATCGGCTTGCCCGTGTAGGTGCGCGCCTTGATCTTCGACGCCTTCGTCTTCTTGATGCTCGCGGGCTTTATCTTGAAGGTGATGGCCTTCGTGCCCGTGAAGTGACCCTTGCCCTTCGCGGTGATAGTGGCTTTGCCCGCCATCACGTTGTCCTTGTAGGTGGCCGCGAAGTCATTCGCGCCGAGCTTCGAGCCGTTGAAGGTGGCCTTGAGCGCGGGACGCATGGCCTTGCCCGTATAAGTCGCGTCCTTCACCGGGTCGAACGAGGCCTCCGAGATGGGAGCGGGAGCTATCGTGTAGGAGACGGTTTTGCTGCCGGCGAACAGGCCCTTGCCCTTCACGGTCGCATGCGCCCTGCCCGCGCTGCGGCAGCCCGTGTACGTGATCGAGTAGTCGGTCCCGAACTTGAGGGTCTGGCCGTACATGGTCACGGTGACCTGCGGCATCCGCTTGGCGCCGTTGTAGGTGTAGCGGTATTGCGAAAGCGTTATCTCCGCGGCCGCGAGCGGAGCCTTGCCGACCTCCTTGCCCGACGCCAGGTACGTGTCGGCCTTGCCCGAGCGGTTGGAGGCGATGCTGCTCACGGGGACCCAGGCTTTCTTTTCCGTCGACCACCACATGCCCGTGCGCGCCGTCGCGGCGGGGAACATCGCATCGCTCTTGATCGCGTAACCCGTGCCGACCTTCAGCTCGTTCAGCTTGGCGCAGTTGGAGAACATGTTGTCGCAGCGGGTGACGGCCGACGTGCTGAAACGCGACAGGTCGAGCGTCTTGAGCGACGTGCAGCTGGCGAACATCGACCGGGTCGATTCCACGCGCCCCGTGCTGAACGACGACAGGTCGAGGGTCTTGAGCGCGCGACACGAGGTGAACATGCCGTCCATGGTCCGCACGCTGGAGGTGTTGAACGCCTTCAGGTTGAGCGAGGCCAAGCTCGTGCAGCCCCCGAACATGTCCGCCATGTCGGTGACGCGCTTAGTCGTCCAGCCGCTCAGGTTGACCGAGGTCAGCGCCTCGCAGCTGTTGAAGAGCGAGCGCATGCTCGTGACGCGCGAGGTGTCGAAGCCCGACAGGTCCGCCGACTTCAGCTTCGGAAGGGCCGTGAACGTGTAGTCCATGCTGTCGGTGCACACGATCTTCTTGCCACCTTGCACAGGCGCGCTGATCGAGGTGATGTCGTTCGCCCAGCCCCGCCACGATGCCGCATACACGTTGCCAGCCTCGCCCGGGCCGATCTTCAGCGCACCGCCCGAGGTGATTTCCCATGCACAAGTGCCCCACGTGCCCGAAGCGGTGGCACCTGCATGGGTTGCCAGCCCGCCGCCCGGCGACGTTGCCGCGAGCGGCTCGGCGGATACGCGCGCGAACGCGGCAGGAGGCAACGCGGCAAGGGCGATGAGAACGGGAGCGATGATCATCCAGAAAACGAGGTACCGACGAGCAGTTGATACGAGCTTCATGGCATCTCCGATCAACGTGTATGTCAACTGCCCCAAATTATAAGTCATTCGCAGGTATTTTTACATGTGCGCGCGTCTTTGCCCTCCGCCATATGTGCGCACGTCGAAGCCAAAGATTAGCCTGAAAGCGTGTATCTGGATTCGGGGATGAACGTGGCGGAAACCGCACGTCATTCGTTCATCGCCCGAAACACCTGCTTCTATCGTATCAAGCGCATGCAGGAGCTTTCGGGCCTCGACCTTTCCGACCCCGATGAACGAGTGTGCCTCGAAATCGCCTTGCGCACCTTGATCTGAGCGGGTCTGCCCGACGCCATGCATCCTTCGTCGGGGCCGATCTCGCCGTTCGGCGAGCAGACCCCCTGTCGCCGGCGCCCGGCGACGATACCGCCCGCATCGGCGGCCTCGACGAACGCGCGGTATAAGTCTGCCACGCTCCGCCAGTGGAACTTCGAGGCGCCTTTTGATTTGATGCGATCGAGCGCCCGTCGAGCCCGCCTTGTTGCCGTCCTGGCCCCTGTAGAAGGTTATGTTCTCCTCGTAGAGCGCGGCGCAGGGCGAGCCCTCAGGCGCGGTCGTCTTATAGGACGCGCCGAAGAACTCGGTGCGGATGAAGCCCGGCTTCACGTCGGTCACGCGCACGCCGGTGCCCGCGAGCTCCTGCGAAAGCGTCTCGGATATCACCTTCGCGGCGTGGGGCGTAGCAGGGGTCGGAGGGCCAAGGCGCCAAAGACCGCAAACCCTCAGGCTCACAGGCACATCGCCATGTAATGGGGGATGGTGACCACGCCGTCCTCGCCCATGCCCACATTCGCGTCGGCGATCTTATATGCGAGCTCGATCTCACTGTTTCCCTTCATGAGCGCACACAGCGAGTTCGCCGCGGACCTCCCCGCCTTCACCTCGACCGGAATCACGCTTCCCGCCGACTGAATGAGAAAGTCCACCTTGCGTTTGGTGGACTCGTTTCGGTAGAAGCGAAGCGCATGTCCGGACTTAAGGAGGGCGTCGGCGACGAAGCTCTCGTACAGGCCGCCTTTCGTGTTACCGAAAAGACTCCCTTCCACGATTGCCTGCTTGAGGCCGAAATCACGCATGGCGAGCAGCAGCGACACGTCGGTGCAGTAGAGCCGAAAGTTGCCCTGTACCTCGTAGTCAGCAAGGTCGTAAGACGCAGAGCTCACGTTGTTGCTCGTAGCGGCCATGTCCGCGTTCACGAGCCAATCCACGCTCGAATAGTACTTGGCCGCCTTGCCACCCTTTTCCACGACCTTGTACTGGAACTTGTGGTTCTCCTTGCCCAGTAGCTGGCCAGCAATGGTGAGGAAGCATTTCTCGGCCTTGATCTTCTCGGAAGCGCTCGCGTAGTGGGCGATGTCGTACAGATAGCCCTGGAGCAAGGCGCGCTGCACCCTGTCGGCGGCCCGAAAGTCCTTGGTGTCCTCGTACGTCTGCACCACTTCGGGCATGCCGCCGAGCGCGCAGAACAGCCGAAAGTGGCCCATGAGCTGCTCGTGCACGGCGGCGGGCACCGGCTCGCGGGCCTCAAAGTACTGGTAGACCGACGAGGCGAGCTCGCTTGCGAGCCCCTGCGCCCAGAGGAACTCCTCGAAGTCCAGTCCACGCAGCGTCAGGTAGTCGACATAGCCCACGGGATACGAACTGGGGCGGTTGTAGTCTATGCCGAGCAGGGAACCCGACGCTATCACGTCGTAGCGCCCGTCCGCCGTCCAGAACTTCAGCGAGGTGATGGCCTCCGGGCACTCCTGGATCTCGTCGAGAAAGAGGAGCGTCCTTCCCGGCGCAACCTCATGGTCCGGGTATCGGAACCTAAGGGCTTGCACCATGCCGTCCACCGTAAGGTCGCCCTGGAATACGGCCGCCGCGCTGGGGGTCTCCTTGAAATTGACGGTGATCGATTCGGGATAGCATTGCCTGCCGAAGCGCTCGACCGCATACGTCTTTCCCACCTGCCGGGCCCCCCGCACGATGAGGCTCTTCCTGTCGGCACGGCCTTTCCACGCGAGCAGCTGGCTTTGGACCTTCCTCTCGAGCATGCAAATCCCTTTCGAATTTCTCTATTTACGGAGATTTTACCATTCGAAAATATCCATTTCACGAGATTTTATACACATCTGCACGCGCACTGGCAGCAATGCGTGACGACGATCATGGTCGCTATGGTGAAACACGCATAACAAGACGCCGAGGCGAAGTTGGTGAAATCCTGCCCCGCAAAAGGAAGGAGCAGGAGACACGTGGCGGCGATGGGAAAAAGCACGCGATACACGTCAAGCAAATCGAACTTGATGTTTCGCACCTGCCAGAGCCCTATGAAAGCAAGCGCGACGACGAGCACGGCAGTCATGGAAAGGATGTTGATCTCGCTCAGAAGGCTTTGATGGGTGACTGTGATAAACCAGATTGCCCCGACCGCAAAGCCCCGGGCGCCCACCATGGCCGCCAGGACCACGCTCTCGCGCAAAGCGTTTCGGTACACGAGCTCATGCTCGCTCGGCACATCTTGGAACATGGGCTGATCGCTATCGGAATCGCGGGCGCTTATCCAAAGAAACATGCCGCCCCACGCAGACGCGACGCTCATCGACCAGCAAAGCCCGAACCCGAAATTCTCGACCGTCGGCTTGAGCTCGTCGCTGAAAGCTCGCCGTTCCTCGATCTGCCTTCTCGCCGCCTCGTGCCTTTGCTCGTTCGCGGCAAACCTCGTCATTCGGTTCATGTTTTACGGCACGTACTTGACAGTGGGCCTGCAGTGCGTAGGCGAGCTCTGAGACCTGCGTCCTGGTATGCGCGCCCAGATGAAGCCCCGATACCGGTACCGGGGCTTCATTCGCCGGTTTGCTACAGGCCGTTCACGTCTTCCAAGATCTCGACGACCTTGTCGGGTACGGAGAGAAACGGGGAATGGCTCGCATCGAGGACGTACTCCTTCATGCACGGCGACTCTGCGAGCATGCAGTCCTGCATGTGGGTCGGGATGACCATGTCCTGACGACATCTGACGTAAACCCTCGGAACGCCGTCCCACTTCTCGGAAACCTTCACGGGGGTGTCGGCGATGACGAGGGGCTCCTTCACAACGAGGTCGGCGCAGCGCGCAACGTCCTCGTCGCTGCAGTCAGCGTAGAAGACCTCCCGGAGGGCGTCTGGCTTTATCGACATGAACTTGAAATCCTCGGAGATGACGAGGTTCGGGGCGACGAGCGAGCCCTCGGAATCCTTGTTCAGGTAGTTGAGGGACTGGCCGTCGCGCGGAAGCATGGCCGCAACGTACACGATGGCGCGAATCTTATCCGGCCTCAGCTCGGCGGCCTGCGTGCCGGTTATGCCACCCATATTCGATTCTCTGCTTCCCCGACGCCGCCGGCTTGCTTCGGGCCATCGAGGTCGGCGCCATCCTCGACCTGCTGTTCCTAGACGTGTACCTGCCCGACATGAAGGGCACCGATCTCGCTGCGGCCGTCCGCGACGCGCATCCCGCGCCGCAGCCGTCCGTCGCCTTCATCACCTCGAGCACCGACCACGCCATCCAAGCGTTCTCGCTGGGCACCGTTCACTACATCACCAAGCCCTTCCCGCGAGCGGGGGGGGAAGCGGCGCTTCAGCGCACCGCCCGCCCCCACGAGCTGCGGCGCGGGATCTCGGTGCCGGAAGGCAACGCGACGCGGTTCGTGTACCTCGACGAGATAGCGATGTGCGAGAGCTCGGGCCACAGGGTGACGGTGCGCGTGAACGACGGCGGCGCGCTCTCGTTCCGGCAGGCGCTCGGCGCGCTTCGCCGCAGCCTGGACGCCCGCTTCATCGGCGTCACGCGCGGCGTGGTGGTGAACGCCGACTTCATCGAGCGGATGGGTTCGAAGTCGTGCGTGCTGAAGGACGGCCGCGAGGTGCTTCTCAGCCGCAGCAACGCCAAGGAGATCCGCAAGGCCTACCAGGACTACCTCTTCTCGCGTATGGTCGACCGTCTGGACCGATAGCGAATCGCGGCGACAACCATCAGAGCGAGCATCTGAAGCCATTCCCCCGCACCATTCGCGCTCATGGGGAATACCACTCATGCCACGACGCGCAAACGGGCTGAGCGTTTTCATACGATTGGATCGATAGCGCGAAAACGTCTTCAAGGAGGGGACACCATGCTCACTCGTTCGAAACTAAGGCGGTCGATCGTCTCGTCGGTCGTCGCCGTCGCGATGGCGGGCTCGCTGTCGCTCGCCCCGGCGATCGCGAGTGCGCGGCAAGAACCGCAGAATCTCGCAACCGGCACCATGTCAGCCGAGGTGCCCGAATGGGCGATCGACGACGGCGGCCATGCGCAGGAAGGCGGCCTCACCGTGCAAGCAGCGATACCCAGCGCATACGACCTGCACTCGGAAGGCCTGGTCACGCCCGTGAAGCTCCAGAACCCCTGGGGCAGCTGCTGGGCGTTCGGCGGCACTGCGGCGGCGGAGACCTCGCTCCTCTCGGCTTACGGGAGCACGTACGGGCGATCCAAGCTCGATCTTTCCGAGCGGCATCTCACCTATTTCGCGCTGCAACCGATCTCGGAATCCGATGACCCCGCGCAAGCCGGAGAGGGCCTGCACACGATGGACGCCAGCGCGAACGCCGCCTTCGATGCGGGTGGCCTGCCCGTCTACATCACCACCCTGTACTCGCAGGGCGTGGGCCCCATGCTGGAAAGCCTGTTCCCCTACCACGGCAAGGAGGGGATTACGAAATTGGACGAAGTGAATGCAGATCCTCGTGAGGTAGCGAAGCAGCAGTTGGTGTCTGAACTTGCCGGTACGGGAATGTCCTACGAAGAAGCTATCGCGAAGAGCGGAAAGACAGAGAACGAAGTCCTCGACGGAGTCGCAGACAATTTGAGGGCTTATTATCAGGCAAATAACAGCTACTCCAAGAACGACGACTGGAGCATACCCGCGACGAACGCCGGCGGCGCGTCCAACCGCCTCGTCTCGGGCGGCGTGGTGCTGAAGAACGGCAACGTCCTGCCGGAGTATTGGGCCACGACGACGGATGAGGACCCCGACGAGGAAGGCAAGGACGCCATCAAGCAGGAGCTTTTGAACGGACGCGGCGTGTCCATCATGTACCACGCCGACCAGGGCGGCCCGTATTCGGCAGCGCCGGGGAAGTCGGCGAACGAGAACACGAACCATAACCAGTACGTCTACGAGGCCGGGACGAGCCAGAACCACGGCGTCGAAATCGTGGGCTGGGATGACGCGTACGCCAAGGAGAACTTCGCGCACGGCGACACACCCGGGGCGCAGGCTGCGACCACGCCGAAGGGCGACGGCGCCTGGATCGTGAAGAACAGCTGGGGCTCCCAGACGGATGCGACGGCGGAGAACGCCGACGACCTCGGCAACGTGACGAACAAGGGCACGTTCGGCAACCTGGACGGCAACGGAGAGGCCACCGGGTACTTCTACCTGTCGTACTACGACAAGTCGATCGCACAGGCCGAGGCGATGGAGTTCTCGGCGAACCTCGGAACGGAAGGCAGATTTGCGACGCTGCAGTACGACTACATGCCGGCCAGCAGCGGGTTCTACGCGATGCCCGCGTCGAGCGTCGTCACGAGCTCGGCGAACGTGTTCTCCGCCGACGATGCGGACATCGCCGTGAAGAGCGTCTCGACGCGCACGTCCGAGGCGAACACGCGCGTGACCTTCGCCATCTACCGGCTTAACGACAACGCGAAGGACCCGACCGACGGCAAGATGCTCTACCGCACCTCGCAGAACTTCGCGTACGGCGGCTTCCACCGCCTCGACCTCGACAAGCCGATAACGTTCACGGCGGGGACGAGGTTCTCGGTCGTGTCGACGGCGTCGACCGTGGACGGAAGCGGCAAGCGTTCGTACAGCGTGTCCGCGAACAGGGGGCTCTCGAAGGCTGCCAACGAGCACCTGATTGATATGGGCGTGGAGCGGAGCACCTACAGCGTGGCGGTCGTCAACAGGGGCGAGAGCTACCTGTACGACGGAGGCGAGTGGAAGGACTGGAGCGAATACCTCGGCGCCCTGCCCCCCGACTCCGAGACGCGAGAGGTCATGCCGAGCGACACGTACACCGAGGTGTGCCCCGTGGACAACTTCTCCATCAAGGTGTACGCCGAACCGGTCGACAACTCGCAGGCCAAAGCCCTCGAAGAGGCCCAGGAGGCCCGAAAGGCCGCCGAGGAGAAGGCCGCGGGCATGGTTGAAGCCAATACGATGACCGCCAATGCCAAGAGCATCACCGCCAGCGCCAAGAAGACGACGACTTTCAAGAAAGCCAGGGCGTTCACCGTGAAGAAAGCAAAGGGCGCGGTCGCCTTCTACAAGGTTTCGGGCAATGCCAAGATCGCCATCGGCAAGGCCGGCAAGGTCACCGTTAAGAAGGGCTTGAAAGCCAAGAAGACGTACAAGGTTAAGGTGCTCGTCGTTGCCGCCGGTGGCCGCGTTAACGGCGCGAAATACGCTCCCCTCCACAAGACCGTCACCCTAACGGTGCGGGTGAGATAAGCCGGGATCGCGCAAGGCGTTTCCATCCTCCACTTCTTGGCCGCTTGGCTCAATCGGGGGGCTCGTCGCCTCCGGAATCGGCGAGCGAGCTACCCCTTCACGTTCGCACGCGGGCAATGGTTCCGGATGTAGCCGAGCACGAAGTCGTAGTCCTCGGGCTCCACGTACACCTGGTTCTTGGCCAGCGGCTCGTTCACCTTGATGACGCGCAGCGACCGCGATCCTTTGACGGAGGTCACGTTGGCGAAGTCGCTCGTCGTGGAATCGTGCGTGGCGGTGAGGATGCCCTTGGCCGCCTGCGAGGGGCTGCCTGCGGCCAAGCCAGCCGGGACGTTGAGGACGCCGAGCACTTGCGCTTTCTCGAACTGCCGGGGCAGCTGCTTATGCGTGACGCCGCGCTCGTCCATCGTGAACACCACGCAGTACTTCCCGCCTTGCATGATGGCGTATACCGCATAACCTGCAACGGTCAGCCCCGTGAAGAGCAGCGCGAGCAGGCCCGCGAGGCTCGCTTCGCTCACTACGCGGGCAAATGAGATTCGAGGGCGAAGCGCGCCGCCACGTGCAATCTGGGCTGGCATAATTATCCATCATTTCCCAAGGCCCGCGAGAAGATCGTCACCGCCTGCGGTTCCACTGCTGGTTCGGGTCCTTGCGTTCCACTTTCGAAACGTCGCCGAAGTAGTAATCCTTCACGTGGGGCAGCAGGAAGCGGGCGTAGCCTTGCCCGTCAGGTTCGATGAGGCGGCGATCGATGAGGCGTTGGCGGTAGCTGCTGACCTGAGCGTGCCTCTTTCCGAGCCACTGCGCAACCGCCCCGCTGCCCACCCTGCCGTGAGCGTCCTCGACCTCGCACATAGCCCGGAGATATCCTGCCAGCGATGCCGACAATGGCGAGAGTATCGGGGCGAGCACGTTTTCCCGGTACGCCTCCAAGGCGATGGGCTCCACGGAGCGTACCAGGTCGACGCCGATTTCGGAGAACCCGCCGACAGCGAACTCGCTCGCCCGCTCCGCGGCATAGTAGCCGACCAGCTGCATGAGGTAGGGGTGCCCCTGGCTAAACAGCCCCATTTCCCAGATGGCATCGCCGGATGCGCGGTACTGCGGCATCCTGCGGAAGACCGACTCGAACGCCTCGATGGTCTCGTCGACCTGCATGCAGCCAATCCTCATGTCGAAAGCGCGCTGCATGAACGTGCATCCCGGATACGATGCCACCTTCTCCTTGGAACCTGGCAGTCCCGCGAGCACCAGCATGACGGGAAGCCCCTTCCGGAGCGCGAGCTGCACCGACGAGCAGAGGTTCTCGGCATCCCCCTCGGGAACCTTCTGGATCTCGTCGACCGTTATGATCACGCCCTTGTGGATGGACAGCGAGGTGCAGCGCTCGACGAGAAGCCTCCCGAGGCTCGCCCCGGAATACTCCGTCGTACTCGACGACGACACGCCCCCGACCGACACGCCCAGCATGCTCGGCTTCGCGCTCTTCTCGATGGTTTTCGCGGTACCGCCCGCGAGAGCTTCGATGATGGCCTGGGTAGCATGGGCCGAGTGGACGTCGATGGCCTTCCAACCACGTTCCACCGCGAGCTGGGAGATCTTCTCGAGAAGCGTGGTCTTACCGCAGCCCCTGTTTCCCGTTATGAAGAATGCCTTGTGGGGGCTGTTCTCGTTATCGAGTGCGGCCTGCGCGAAACCGAGCTCTCCCTTCCTTCCGAAAAAGACTTGCGGCAAGCCGCCGAATGCCGGGGTGAACAGATTGCTCGACGCCATGAACCCTCCTCGGCCTCTGCTGGATTATAGCAATTTAGCAAACACCGACAAGTTAACAACCGTGAATCTGAGACGTGGGTTTGCTCGAGAAGCATCGCCGTGTTCCACTTCGGAGGACAGCGGCAGTGTCTCTCGGCATCATCTCGGCTCGCCTGAACAGGAAACACGCGCCCCGTTCACCCCTTGGCGGACTTCTTCACCTCGCTGTGGTAGAAATAGTTCACCACGACGGGCGGCTCGCCGAAGTCGGCCCGATGGCTGTCGTCGTCGCGCAGGTACTCGAGGCCCCGCTCCGCGCACCAGGTGCGCAGCTCGTCGTCGAGCGCTGCCCAGTACGAGCGGTCGCGCTTGGAGTAGATGTCGCGGTACAGGCCGTCGAGCTCGGGGTGGTTGGCGTGCACCCACTCGATGATGCGCGCCCGGTAGTCGCCCCGCAGGTTCAGGTCCTCGAGCCACACCAGGTTGCAGCGGCCCTGCACGGCCTCGATGATGGCCTTCACGTCGGTGATACCGGGGAAGATCGGCGCCAGCTGGCAGACCGTGGTCACGCCCGCCTCGTAGAACTGCCGCATGGCCTCGAGGCGCCGCTCGATGCTGGCCGCTCGGTCCATCTGGCGTCGGAAACCCTCGTCGAGCGTGTTGACCGACCAGCTCACGCGCGCGTTGGGGAAGGTCTTGATGAGGTCGAGGTCGCGTAGCACCAGGTCGCTCTTGGTGAGGATGCTGATGGAGATGCCGGACCCCTGCAACTGCTCGAGCAGGGCCCGCGTGCGCCCGTGCTTCTTCTCGAGCGGCTGGTAGGCGTCGCAGACCGACCCTATGAACGCCTCCTTGCCCGCGTATTTGCCCGGGTTCTTGATGGGCGGCCACACTTTCACGTCCACGAACTCACCCCACAGCTCGTCGTGGCCCGTGAAGCGCTTCATGAAGCTCGCGTAGCAGTACTTGCAGGCAAAGGCGCACCCCACGTAGGGGTTCACGGAGAAGTCGCCAATCGGCAGGTTCGACTTCGTCATGATTCCCTTGGTCTCTATTACATTCACGTTCACGCTCATGACCGTCCTCCAATTCCAAACACGCGATTTGCAACGAAAGGCGGCGACTCCGACATGAAGCCGCGTCCCACAATTATGGAGGGACGGTAACAGAAGTCTCCGCCGTGGGCGATTAGTGCACACACTTTGCCAAAGCGCTCAACGCGACCTGGGAAAACAGGGCTTTCAATGCAAAGTGTGTGCACTAATCTTCTGGGTCCAGCCTTCTGTTCAGCCCCCCTCGCTTTGCGCTACTCGGCCTTCGCCACGAGCTTCTTGGACAGCACGATGAAGGCCAGCACGCCCAACGAGACGACGCCGATGAAGATGACGACCTCGGGAAGCGTGGGCGCGTAAGAGCCCGTCGCGGCCCACATGGCGGTCGGGTCGGCTTGCGCCGTCGCCGTGCCAGTAGTGATGCCGGCGCCGCCGTAGATGTTGGGGTGGATGAAGCTCGTGAACAGCAGCCACACGCGCTTGGCAGCCACGCCCAACACCACGAGTGCGCTCGCGACCATGACCAGGGCCGTCTTCTCGCGACGCTTGGCCGAGGCCAGCACGAGGAACGGCACGAGCAAACCGCAGATAATCTCGAACCAGAAGAACGGGGCGGTCGCGCCGGTGAGCATCTCCTGCAGGGCCACGGCCTCGTGCGCGCCGGGGTAGGCCATGGTCAGCAGCTCGCAGCCGATGAAGAAAGCGGCGACGCAGATGAACGTGGCCAGCAGCTTGGCCAACGATGCCAGCAGGTCGCCATCGAGCTTCGCGATGCCCGCGCGGTCGAGCGCGACGAGCGCGATGAGCAGCAACGCGAGCCCCGAGTCCATGGCCGAGGCCACGAAGATGGGCGCCATGATGGCGGTGTACCACGCGCGGGCGATCTGCAGGCCGAAGATCCAGGCGGTCACGGAGTGCACGAGGATGGCGACGGGCAGGGCCACGTAGCTGAGCTTACGCACCTTCTCCTCGTCGCCCTTGTGCATCCACACGAGGTCGAGGATGTTGATGACCAGGTAAGTCGTGATGATGCAGATGTCCCAGAACAGAGGCGACATGAAGTTGGGGCCCGTGAGGATGCGCCACACGCGCTGGATGCCGCCCAGGTCGATGAGCACGAATGCCCGCCATGCAGATGCATACCGTCGAGCAGATGACGGCGGGCTTGGCCACGCTCTTGAACTTCTCGATGCCGAACACGTGGGCGGAGGAGGCCACGATCAGGCCGCCGGCGGAGAGGCCCACGAACAGCATGAACATGCAGATGTAGAGGCCCCACGAGTTGATGTTGGACATGCCGGTGACGCCGAGGCCGTTGATGAGCTGGTAGACCCAGGTGCCGACGCCTACGACCACGAGCGCGGCGAGCACGCCCATGGCGGCCTTCGCCTTAGGTGAAGCCTCAAGCGAGGCAGCTGTTCCGTCGAAGAGGCGCCATGCCAAGGCGTCATGCCAAATGCATGTAGCTCATCTCACCTGGTCGATTCCCAGGGCCTCGCGGGCGGCGCGCATCTGGGCCGCCTCGGCCTGGGAGAACTCGAACTCGGCCTCGCTCCAGTCCCACATGGCCTGCAGCAGCGGCTTGAAGCTCTCGCCGCGACGCGTCAGGCGGTACTCGGTTGACGGCGGCACCTCGTGGTGGTCGATGCGCTCGAGGAAGCCGTCGGCGACGAGCTCTTTTAACTGGCGTGACAGCGTCGACTCCGACACGCCGCGCAGGCAGCGGCGCAGCTCGCCGAAGCGGCGCACGTCCTCGAGCGCCACGTAGAACAGGATCTCGATCTTCCACTTGCCGCCAACCACCCGCTGCAGCGACGATATCGCCGGACACCAGCTCACCTTGCGTTCCTCAGTCATATTCGACCCGATTCGTGTAGATTGAAGTACTCCATTTCATGCAAGTACTTCTCGATTAGAACCATTTCCGCGATAGTACTCTCCGAACGGACGGAACGCAACCGATGTAGTTGCGGCGAAACGAGAGGATTATCGATGAAGGTAACCTACTGGTCGGATTACGCGTGCCCCTACTGCTACATCGGCGAGACGCGTCTGCGCAGGGCGATCGCGGCGTGCGGACTCGAGGGCGAGGTCAAAGTCGAGATGAAGGCATTCGAGCTGAACCCGGACGCGCCCTACGAAGTGGTCGGTCCCACGATCGATCGCTTCGCAGCGAAATACGGCCTTTCAGAAGAAGCCGCACGAGAGCGTATAGAAGCCATCAGCCAAACGGGACGCGACGAAGGCATCGAGTTCAACTATGCCACGACCCTGAATACCAACATGTTCGACGCGCACCGCCTCACAAAGCTTGCCCATGCGCTCGACAACACGCGGTTCGAGCAACTGTGCTACGAGGCCTACTTCGTGAAGAACGAGGTCATGGCCGACCACGGCGTGCTGCGCCGCCTGGCCGCCGAGGCAGGGCTGCCCGAGGTCGACGTGGATCGCGTGCTCGGAAGCGACGAATATGGAGCTGATGTACGTTCCGACGAGCGCGAGGCGCACGCGATGGGCGTGCATGCCGTGCCGTTCTTCGTCGTGGACGACAAGTACGCGATCTCGGGCTGCTACCCCACCGACGAGATGGCCCGCGTTTTGGAGAAGGCGCGCGGCGAAGCGCTTGCGCAAGGCAGCGCACAGGGCATTGCGTGCGGACCTGACGGATGCGGGTTCTAGGATGGCCGTCGGAATCTACCCGCTGCTCGCGCGCGACGTGTTCGCAACCTACGGTTATTTCATCATCGATGAGGACACCGGCAGCGGATTCCTCGTGGACCCGGGCGCTCAGCCGCACCTGTTCGCGGGAGCGATTCGAGAGGAGGATTGGCACGTGGAAGCCATCCTGCTCACGCACGGTCACTTCGACCACATGGGAGCAGCAGACGAGCTGCGCGACGCGTTCGGCATCCCCGTGATGGCCCACGAGATGGCCGACGATTACCTGCTCGATGCGCACTTGAATTTATCCGCAAGCCACGGACGAAACGTAACGTTGCCCGGGGCGTCGAAGTTCGCCGACGGCGCCCGCATCGTGCTGAAGAGCGGCAACGTTGAGCTCGCAGTGCTGCACGTGCCCGGTCACACCAACGACTCCTGCGCGCTCTACTGCGTGGAAGCTGGCGTCGCGTTCGTGGGCGACGCCATCTACGAGGGAGGTCCGGGACTCACCGTGTTCCCCACAGGCGACGCCGCGCTCTTGCGTCGGAGCATCGGGGAAAAGCTCCTCGCGCTGCCTTCGAATACCGTGCTGCTCTCGGGTCACTCGCGTCCGATGGCCGTCGAACAGCTACAAAGGGCCATGCGGTAAGCTGTAGACACGACATTAGCCGCAGGAAGCAAAACACCATACCTGTGTGGCCAGGCGAAAGGGACAGACCATGATGCACTATATCGGGCCGGCGTACCGCCCTCCGTTCGAGGAAAAGTCGCTTCTGCTGCAGGTATCGACCGGCTGCAACCATAACAAGTGCGCCTTCTGCTCGATGTACAAAGGCGTGAAGTTCACGCCCTCTCCAATGGAGGACATCGAGAGCGACGTACGCTTCATCGGGCGCAACCGAACGCTCTTCAAACGGGCGTTCCTCGTCGGCGGCGACCCATTCGCTCTACCGTACAAACGCCTGAAACGCATCGGCAAGCTCATAGGCGAGCACATCCCGCGCATAGAGTCGATCGGCTGCTACGCCTCGATCCCCAACGTGCTCGCCAAGACACCCGAGCAGCTGAACGAGCTGGCACAGCTCGGATACGCGAACCTCAACATCGGCCTCGAGACCGGGCTCGACGACGTGCTGGCGACCATGCGCAAGGGCTACACAGCAGACGAGGCCCGTGAAGCTCTATCGCGCTTGAACGAGGCGGGCATCCCGTTCACGCTGAACTTGGTGCACGGCCTAGCCGGCTCGGGCCGCAGCTTAGAGAACGCGCTAGCGAGCGCCGAGCTTGTGAACGAGGCGCGACCCGCCCTCGTCATAGTGACAGCACTGCACGTAGACGAAGCGACGGAGCTTTCCGAATGGGTCGATTCCGGCCAGTTCAAGTTGCCGTCATTGCAGGAGGTAATCGAGGAGGAGGCTGCGTTCCTGCGGGCGACCGAGCTTTCCGACACGATCTTCTTCGGCATGCACGAAACGCTTCCCGTGCGCGTGAACGGCCACCTGCCCAAAGACCGCGACTTTCTAGCCAGCGAGGTGGAAGCCGCCCTGCAGCGATTCCCCGGGCAACAGCTTGCAGCCCCGATGCGCCGAAGAAAGCCCATTACCAGAGCCTAATCTGTCACTAAATGAAGAGTCTTTTGTTGCAGCCCCTTCACTAGGTACCCGTATTTCACTCGCCGAGCTTCGGACTTCACGCGCCCCACTCCTTTCAGAGTGGCTGCGGTATTGTATGTTATATTGCCCATGTTCTGCCAATGACATGCGGATGGTGGTCCGCGATATAAAACCGTGACTTCAAAAACTCGATGCAGCTTTCGGTCTTCTCGCGTGTTGCGCATATACTCGATGCAGGTTTCTAGGTAGCTGGGGCCGGCGTGCGGCCTCAGAGGACTCGCTTTCACCTACTCGATGCAGGTTTCCGCCCTCCCGCCGGGCCAGGGTTCATGGAATCGCCGCATTTGCGCCCTCTTCGAGGGCGCACTCTCCCAAGGCCCGTGGTACCCTGCTTTTCGAAGCGCCGACGGCGGGCCTGGGGTCGCGTGCCCCTTCGCGTCCGGGCGGGCGGCCCTTTGTTCCTACCTGCCGATGAGCGACGGCGTGAGGTTCACCTCGTCGCGCGGGACGATGCGCATCCCGAACGCCTGCGGCAGGTTCTCCTGCCCCCATTCGGGTAGCATCTCGGACGGGCTTCTCCATCCGAGCTCCTCGCGGGGGTAGGAGTTCACGTGCGAGCGGACCAGGCTCACGTCGTCCTGCGTCGGGCCGTCGAAGCTGCTGCCCTTCGGCAGCACCCGGCGCAGGAGCGCGTGCGCGTTCTCGATGTGGGGCTTCTGCCACGACGCGTACGGGTCGCAGTAGTAGACCTCGATGCGCTTCTCGCCCGAGCCCGGCGCGCGGCAGCTGCGCTCCATCTCCTCGAAGCGGTCGAACTCGCCGCCGTTGCCGGTCAGCGCGACCATGACGCCCAGCTCGCCGACGACCAGGCCGTCGCAGGCCGACATCTCCACGTCGTCGAGGCCGGAGACGACGGAGTCGGCCTCCTTGCCCTCCGGCAGCACGGCGTAGAAGATGTCGGTGTCGCGCATGCAGAAGGTGAGCAGGCACTTGCCGCCGGGCCGGCCGATGACGGTGTCCATCTCCTTGCACGCGCCGCGGACCTCCTCGGGCAGGGCGCAGAACGCCTCGTGGTCGCGCCCGGCCAGGTCGCGGCGCGGCGACTTCGCCTGGCGCTTCCGCCTGCGCTTCTTGAAGCGGACCTTGCGGGGCAGCGCCATGTTCGACGCGCCCTCGATGACCCCCTCGTCGACGTATCGGCGCAGCGTCGACGCCGAGATCCCCGGCTCGGGGTGGTTCGCGACGACGACCCTGGGCGATTGCCCCTTGGCGAGCAGCGGTGCCACGACCTTGGCCAAGGCGGCCAGCTCCTCGGGGCCGAGGTCCAGGCCGCGCCGCGCCTCCGACGCCCGCCTGAGGGCCTTCTTGTTCGCGCTGCGGGCGCGGTACGCGTAGCGTTGCTTCGGACACCGGTTCATGAGCCTGCAGCCGTTGCACGCGTGGGGGAACCGCCCGGTGGCGCCGCAGTCGAACTCCACGTAGTCCGGGCACTCCTCCTCGCAGCGGCGCGCATCGCAGCTCCGGCAGCGCCTCTTGCACTTCGGGTTGCACACGCCGCGCCTCTCGCACGACTCGAACCTCTGGCAGCGGATGATCCTGAACCGCGACCTCGCGACCTCGCCGAGCTTCATGCGGTTGCGCTTGATCTCCCGCGACACCGCCGTCGGATCGCACTCGAGCTCATCGGCGATGTCTGCCAGCTTCCAGCCCGAGTCGAGCCTCTCCTCTATTACCTTCCTGTCCCCGTAGTTCAATCTCCTTCTCTCGTCCATATCCGGCCCCTTTCTCTCGGGGGCCGCCCGCTCGCGTGGGGCCACGGGGAATGATAGGCTAAAGAGGCGGCAAACCCTCAGGCCCCAAGGCCATCGGCTTTGCCGGGCCCCGAGGAACCCGCGCGGGGCCGAGTGCTCGGCGCTTCGCGCCGTGTTTTGGCAATGCGCTGACGCGCATATAGTCGATGCAGGTTACGGTCGCTAAACCTGCATCGACTTTGGAAAGTTGCCGGATTATTCCATAAACCGACCAGTTGTGTGCACCTCATGAGCGACCCCAATATGTAGACCGCGCGGATGTGACACTTCCCGTCAGACGCGATCTGTCACATTCCGCGGTTTAAGCCGCTGGGGGTCAGGCCCCAAGCAGGAACGACTCACGCAGCGCCACGATGAACCCCTCCCCGATGTTGGTCACCCGCATGGCAGACGCAAGCGAACCCGTTTCGCGCTTTCGCGTTCTGGGACCCTCCAGCGCAACTGCGTCGCCTGGATAAGTCGATGCGACTCTGCGACCAGCGCACCTGTCGCAGCTCGCCGGACGCTCGGCACTGCTCGACGAGATGGCCGACGCATTCGACAACGGGCTGGGCGATCCCAACCTGACCACGATCCTGATCGGCCCCCGCGGCTGCGGCAAAACCGCCCTGCTCACCTGCATCGCCGACGAAGCGCAACGACACGGATGGGTATCGGTGCGCACGGCGGCGGCGCCCGGTATGCTCGACGACATCGTGCAGCGTTCCTTCGAAGCGCCGGCGCGCATCGTGAGCCCCCGAAGCCGAAAGCACCTCACCGGTATCAGCGTCGCTCAACTCGTAGAACTCGAATGGGCGGTCGACCCAGCGTCTGAAGCGAACTGGCGCACGCGCATGAATGCCCTGTTCGCGGAGCTCGGCACGGCGGTGGAGGCTATCGGCAGATACGCCTACCTGATGCAGCTCGTCGGCCATTGCGCGTGGACGTACAGCGGCGAAAGCCCCGAGATCACCGCCTCGCACGCCGCAGACGGGGTGGTGCAGGCCGGGATGGAATTCCGCGACGGCGTGCTGCGCAGCACGTATCGGGAGATGTCGAAGGGCGACCGTGCCTTCGCGGCCGCGATGCTGCCCGAGCGCGATGGGAGCCGTCTGGCCGACGTCGCGCGACGCATGGGCAAGGCAACCAATTACGCCGCGACCTACAAGGCGAGGCTGCTCGCGCTCGGCGCGATCGGCGAGTCTGACGAGGGCGTGCTCGACTTCGCCATCCCGATGCTGCGAGAGTACCTCGCCGAGAGGCTCTCGGCGTAAACGGCTTCGCCGGGAAGGCGCCTCCGCCGTCGTGCCGGGCGAAGCGGGTGCG
>JAFUBE010000656.1 GCA_017460365.1 Eggerthellaceae bacterium | reverse complement strand
ATATTCCGCTCTCCCCGCTAAATGCGCAGGTAGGTGGCCTGTTTTCGGCGAACAAATGCGATATTCGGCAAAACAGCAGGTGAAAGGCTTGTATGACGACTAATCTTGGCTTCAATTTCGGCGATGACTTCGAATTCGAATTGTCGGCGAGCGAATCCGAAGCGAAAGACGCGAGCGCGAGAAGCGTCAAGGTGCTCGACTTGATGCCGACCGTAAAAAAAAATGAGGTTACTATCTGACGCGGCGCTGTCCGATGCGCTGCCGTGGCACCTCGAAGACGGTCACGCCTACCACATCGCCACGAACGGAGAGGTGGACGGCACGAGCATAATCACGCACGTGCTGCGAGCACAGCATGTCTATTACGCTCTTTTCGCTACATGGTGCGTCGGAAAGCTCGACGCGAAGGTGCTGCGCGAGATGTGCGATAAGAAGCTGATAGATCGGCTCGACTTGTACACGGGCGAGGTGTTCAAAGAATCGCGTCACGCTGGCTTCGAGCAGCTTGCAAATGTGGCACGGGTTGGTCATGGCCGTCTCGTGCGGTTTAAGAACCACGCGAAGGTGGCATGTATCTACGGTGACCGCTATGACGTGTGCATAGAGACCAGCGCGAACCTCAACGTCAACCCGCGATGCGAGAACGCCACGGTGACGGTGAGCACCGAGCTTTGCGATTTTTGGAAAGAATTTTATGACGAGATACCAAGCAACAACGACGAATTCGGGAGGTGGACGCCATGGACGCGAGAATCGCAGACAGCCTAGAGGCCGACCTTGAATTCATACGCCGCAAGCTCGAAGAGTCGCGCCGAGCATTGGAGAATGCCGACATCGTAATTCCATACGACAATGGCGGCGGACAGATGGGCATACGGCGCAATCCCGCGTTTGACGCATATGAAGCGCTTTTAAAATCGTTCGTTGCTGCGCTGAAAGAGTACCGCGAGCACGCGAAGATGCAGCCGAGCCGCGAACCGCAGCTCGTGAAGTTCGACAACTTCGCCAAAACGATGAGAAAGAGCGTCGATGCGTAAGGGCAAGACCGAGCCGCGCGTGTGGACGAGGCCGCTGCGCGAACTTTCGCCTAGCACGTCGCTAGGCTTCGCGTTCGTTGATTGGTGCACCGAGGTCGTAGGCATTAATTTGCTGCCATGGGAAAAATGGCTAGCTGTTCATGCAATGGAAATCGAGGGCAGCTTTGATGTAAGTTGGTCTTTCCGATTCCGCACGGTGTTAGTTCTGATCGCGCGGCAAAACGGCAAGAGCTTGTTTGCTGAATTAGTAAGCCTGTTTTTCATGTATGTTCTGGGCGTCAGTCTCGTTTTAGGAACTGCGCAGAACCTCGACACGGCAGAAGAAGTCTGGGACGCCGCCATCGAGCGCGCGCAGGACACGCCAGACATGGCCGCGATGATTGAGCGTGTGCGCAGGGTGAATGGCGGTAAAAGCTTTGAGCTTACGAACAGCTCGAAATACACGGTCGTGGCTGCTACGCGTCAAGGTGCGCGCGGCAAGCGCAGCGACCTGGTATTGATGGACGAGTTGCGCGAACAGCGCAACTGGGACGGATGGGGTGCGATCAGCAAGACGCGCAACGCACGGCCTAACGCGATGCTGTGGGCGTTTTCGAACGCCGGGGATGCACAAAGTGTCGTGCTGCGACATCTGCGCATGACCGCCCACATGGATTGTGGAGATCCCGACGGCATAGCAGCCGCTGTGCTTGCGTCGATGCCTGATGATGTGGACGAAGAAGAGACATCGCTGGCTATCTTCGAATGGTCTGCGCCGCCTGATTGCGCGCTCAACGACTGGGACGGCATAGCGCAGGCCAACCCCTCGCTAGGCTATGGCTTTATGACCGAAAAGGCCATTAAGAGTGATATGAAGACCGATCCTGAAAGCGTCTTTAGAACCGAGACGCTCTGCCAGTGGGTCGAATCAATCGCCGCGTCACCGTTTCCAGATGGCTCATGGGAGGCAGGCACAGACGCGCACAGCGTCGAGGATGATGATGCAGAGCTGTTCTGGGGCATGGACGTATCAGCCGACCGCAGCAAGGCCGCGCTGGCGTTCGTGGGCGCCAAAGGCAGCTCGTGGCATGGCGAGGTCGAAGCCTACCGCGTCGGCATCGAATGGGCGTTTCAGCTT
>JAFUBE010000655.1 GCA_017460365.1 Eggerthellaceae bacterium | reverse complement strand
GGCGATCGGGTCAAGAAGGTTGGCTTCTCCGGGCATCACCTGGGAATCGCGACCGACATCGCCGCCTACACGCTCGGCGCAGAAGTCATCGAACGGCACTATACGCTCGACAAGACGTGGAAGGGCACCGACCACGCAGCGTCGCTCGAGCCGGATGAGATGCACGACCTGGCCCGCGACCTTGAAAACGTCCACCAGGCGCTGAGCTACAAGAGTGCGGAGGTGCTGGAAATCGAAGCGGTGCAGCGCAAGAAGCTGAAGTATCGCGAACGCTGATTCGGGGGAATAGAGCATGCGGGATTCGCTTTCTCCGTTTGTCATTGAACAAGAAACTTCCCTCGTCGACGCTTTCAGGGCCATCGACGGGAACAAGTCCGGTTTCGTCATCGTCGCTGACGACGACGGGCATGTGCTCGGGACGCTTACCGACGGAGACATCCGTCGTGCTATCATCGCGGGCGTCGATTTGTCGGCTTCGGTTTCGGCTTCGAAAGCGTACAGGGCTGACTTCATCGCGTTGTCCGTCGACCAGGGCATCGACGATGCGATCGACATCTTCAAGCAGGGTGCCATCGATTTCATTCCCGTGCTCGATGGGAATGGGCGTCTTGCTAACGTTTTGCAGAAGAAGCAGTTGTATAGCCTTCTGCTGCAATGCGAGAATGCGAGTCTGGGTGACGATTTCTCCAGCGTCGACGGCTCGCTGATCGATTTCGAGGTTTTCAACCGGCCTTGGGGCATCTACAAGACGACGGTCTTGCAAGACAAGTTCCAGTCGAAGATCCTGCAGGTGAAGCCCAAGTCGCAGCTCAGCTTGCAGTATCACAATTATCGCGAGGAATACTGGACGGTCGAGTCGGGCATGGGCGTCGCCCAGGTCGGCGAATCGCGGTTCGCCCTCGTGCCCGGGTCGTCAGTTGTGATTCCCCGCGGGTGCAAGCACCGCCTGATCAACACTTCCGAGACCGAGTACCTTGTCGTGAGCGAAGTTCAGATCGGCGACTATTTCGGCGAGGACGATATCGTGCGCATAGAAGACGATTATGGACGGGCAGGTGATTGACATCATGGGAAAAGCGATCGCGTTTATTCCTGTTCGCGGGGGAAGCACCTCGAGTCCCTTGCAGAACATCAAACCTATGTGCGGGAAGCCGCTGCTTTATTGGACGGCTGCCGCTGCTGATGGGTGCCGTTTCATCGACGAGGTCGTCATCGCGACGGACAGCTCTGAAATCGCCCGTGTTGCCGGCTCGATGGGGCTGGCCAAGGTGCGCGTCGTCGGACGCGGCGCCGAGACCGCGACGAACACGGCGACGACCGAATCGGCCATGATCGAATATGCGAAGGCGAACGAATTCGATGTCATGGTTCTCGTGCAAGCCACGTCGCCGCTGCTCACGAGCGACGACCTCGACAAAGGCTTCGATCAGTTCGCCAAGCCGGAAGTTGATTCGGTCGTCTCGGTGGTCGAGGATTTCCGGTTCTATTGGAGGCCGGTTGACCGTGCGGCCGACGCGTTCGTGTCGGAGCCTGCAAACTACGACGTGTACGCCCGCCCGCGCCGGCAAGACTTCGACGGTTGCTACATGGAGAACGGCGCGTTCTACATTTCCCGTCGCGAAGACGTCTTGCAATCGGGCAATCGGGTTTCTGGGAACATAGCCGTCTCGGTCATGCCTCCTGACACGTCGTTCGAGATCGACGAGCCTGAAGACTGGACGATCGTCGAAGCGTTGCTCCGAAGGAAGATGTCGTCGGCGGGCGCCATTGACTTCGATGGCGTAAAGATGGTGCTTACCGACTGTGATGGCTGCCTCACGGATGGCGGCATGTATTACTCGGAATCCGGCGAGGAGCTGAAGAAGTTCAACACGCGCGACGGGATGGCGTTCCAACTGCTGCGCGAAGCGGGCATTCTCACGGGCATGATCACGGGGGAGAGCAGCCAGGCTGCTTTGCGTCGCGCGAAGAAGCTCAAGATGGATTTCGTCGAGATCGGCTGCGCTGACAAGCTTGACGCCGTGACGAAGATTTGCGAGGAATCAGGCATCGGCCTCTCGGAGGTTGCCTATGTCGGCGACGACTTGAACGACATCGAATTGCTCGATGCGGTCGGCGTCCCTTGCTGCCCGGCTGATGCGCGGCCGGAAGTTCGAGAACGGGCCCGATTCGTTTCCGGCGTGAAAGGCGGCCAAGGCGTCATTCGCGATGTGGTGTCAAAGATACTATCTTAGGGAAAGAGAGTTGCAATCGTATGGGAATTAGAACGCTGACAGGGCGAGCAAAGACCTATCTCAACATGGCGGACCGAATGCCCATTAAGCCCAAGACGATTTATTACCACGCTTACCGATCCTACATCATGTCGTGCAGCCCTTTCGCGATTTTCTCGAAGCTGATCGAAGACGCGGCCTATGACGACTACGAGCATATTTGGGTGTATGGCTCCGACGAGGTGTTGGAATACGACACTTTCAAGCGATATGCGGGCCATCCTCGGGTCCGTTTTGTGGAGTTCGGCACGCTGGAGCACATCGAGGTACTTGCTACTTCTGAGTACCTGATTACCAACGCAGGAATTCCCAGTTATTGGCAGAAGCGAAAAGGCCAGGTAGTCATTAACACGTGGCACGGGGTTCCGCTCAAGCTTCTCGGAAAGGACGCGAAAGATTCCAGCGGGGCGTCCATCGGAAATGCGCAGAGGAACTTTCTCTTGAGCGATTATCTGGTCATGCCGAATCGCTATACGACCGAGAAACTGTTCGGTTCGTATGATCTCAAGGGACTTTTCAGAGGGCAGGTGCTAGATGTGGGGTCCCCGCGCGTCGACATGGTCGTCAATACCGATCCCTCGCGGATCAGGTCGCTGCTCGAAGGCAAGCTCGGAGAGTCTTTGGAGGATAGAAAGGTCGTTCTTTACGCACCGACTTTCCGCTCGCTGGGAGGCAAGAGCATCAATACGACCGAGATAATGGCGCAATACATGTCCGAACTCGTCGAACGCCTTCCCGAAGATTACGTCATCTTCTTCAAGGTTCACAACATGCTGGGGAGATTCTTCGTCGGAGACGCGATCATGGAAAGTCGCCTGATTTTCGACGAGATCGAGACGAACGAGCTGTTGAGTGCGACCGACGTCCTTGTTACGGATTACAGCAGCATTTTCGTCGATTTCATCTGCACGGGTCGGCCGGTGATCTTCTTCGCCTATGACAAAGAGGAGTATCTGTCTGGGCGCGGCACCTACCTCGACATGGAGG
>JAFUBE010000071.1 GCA_017460365.1 Eggerthellaceae bacterium | reverse complement strand
CATAGCGAAAACAAGGGATAACCTCTCGTCCATCGTGTCCGGGATCGAGCAGGGCAGGATAACCGAGCACCTCATAAAGAACCGCGACAGGATAGTTGCGAAGATCCTACCCGTCGAAGAGCCTGCCGACGCGTCTAAGCGCATCGGGGTCTCGAAGCATGACCCGTTCCTCGTCGACGACGCCGCCTTCGACGCAATGGACGCCGAAGTCGCCGAGATGTTCGGGGTGTAGCGATGGACATCCTGCTCGACACGCACGTGGCGCTTTGGGCACTCGACGATTCCCCTTTGCTTTCGAAACAAGCGCGCGAGCTCATTCTAGATGGCGGAAACAGGGTGTTCGTAAGCGACGTCTCCGCATGGGAGATCGCCACCAAGCACGTCTCCCATCCCGACAAGATGCCGTCGGGCGCCGCGCGTTTCATCGGTTTGTGCCGCGAAGCCGGTTATCTGAATCTGCCCTTATCGCCAGAAGCCGTGGTGGCATACGAGAACCTCGACATCGAGAGGGCTGCAAGCGTTCACAAAGACCCCTACGACAGGATGCTCATTGCTCAGTCGAAGGTGGCGAAGATGCTGTTCCTTACGCACGACAAAACGCTGTCGCTGTATGGCGAGCCGCTCGTGTGCATCGTGTAGCCACCTAACTGAAGGGGGACGGGAGAGATGGCGTGGACTGTTCGATCCAACGTGGATGACCGAGAACGAGAAGAAGGTCAGTTGCCCTCGTGCAGGTCGCTTGCGGGCGAGTGCGTGTTGACGACGCCGATGGCCTGCAGATACGAGTAGACGACCGTGGTGCCGACGAACTTCATGCCGCGTCGCTTGAGGTCCTTCGAGATGCGGTCCGAGAGCTCCGAGCTCGTCTCGGCATGGAAGTCGACGTGCAGCACCTCGCCGCCCGTGAAGCCCCAGATGTACGCGTCGAAGCTGCCCCCTGTTGCCTCGCGCGGGCGGTCTACTCGTCGATCGTGCCGTCCCAATCCGCTGCTGCCGACGTGTGCTCGTGGAGCACCTTCCACTGGCCGCCGACCTTCTCGAGGTAGTTGGTCTGGCGCATCATGAAGGGCGGGTTAACGGTGCCGTCCGCGAGCGCCGTGTCCCACTTCTGCACGGAGCACACGAGCGCGGCGTCGCCTGTCACGCGCACGCGCATGTCGAGGATCTCCGCCTCGCAGGAGCCGAGCGCCCCGAACGCCTCGTCGAAGACCTCGGCCGCCTTGGCCGCGCCCACGCACGCGTAGGGCGACGCGTCGAACCAGATGGCCTCCTCCGTCCAGTCGCTCGTGCTCTGCTCGCCGCTAAACGACGACGCGATATTGCGGATGATCTCCTCGATTTGCTGCCTGTCGCCCATCCCCGACCCCTTACGTCCCGGTTGCCCGAATAGTGGATTGAACAATCCAACCGAGGGGTACGGCTAGGCGCGGGCGAAGTCAATCCGGCATGTCTCTGCGTGTTAATACGGGCAGTCACGTTAAGCGCTCTCTGCTATCATAACCATGACTCGATTTCCCACCGAAAGGAGCGCGACCATGATGGAGAAGCGCATCACCGCGACCGCCCCGTTCCCTCGAGGAGAAAGGGCCATGAAGCTGACGTTCCTCGCAGCCTGTTTCCTCGCCTCGTTTGCGCTCGCCATGGGGGCGATGGCGCTGACGCCCGCCACGGCGCTCGCGAACGGAACGCCGCCCCTCGCCGCCGGCCCGGCACCCGCCCTGCAGACGCAGGCGACCACATACAGCGTTTGGGTGGGCGGAAAGCAGGTGACCTCAGCGAACGCCAAGAACGTCCTCGGCGACGGGCATGTGAGCTACAACGCCAAGACCAACACGCTCACGCTGAAAAACGCCAAGATCAAGAAGGGCGACACGTGGTACAACAACGGCCGCGCCTTCCGCGCCGCCATCGACGCCGAGGGAAACCGCACGCTCACGATCAAGCTCGTGGGAACGAGCACGGTGAAGACGCCGTATTCGAGCGCGGTCGACACCAGCATGGGGATCTCCTGCGACAGCCTCGTCATCAAGGGCAGCGGGAAGCTCACGGTATCGGGGGCCAAGGCGCGGCGGAACAGCGTCGGCGTCCTCGCGGGAAGCCTCACCGTGAAGGGATCGGCGAAGCTGGTCGCGAAGGGCGCCAAGGTCTCCTCGTCGGCGAGCAACATGTACGGCGGGTACGGCATCGACGCCATGCGCAAGATGACGGTTTCCGGCAAGGCCCAGGTGACCGCATCGGGCACGAAGGCCGCGTTCTACGGCTACGAGGGCTCCGTCACGCCGTCGTACGGCAGCGGCT
>JAFUBE010000654.1 GCA_017460365.1 Eggerthellaceae bacterium | reverse complement strand
CCCTCATGTCTTCGGTCAGCTCGGCGATGAATTCGTCGCGGTGCCCGTCGAGAAAACGAACCACCCTATTGAGGTTCTTGCGATATTCCTCGGGAGAGATCTGGCCGCAGCACACGCCTGGACCGAGTCCCACATGGGCGTCGAAGCACGGCCTCAGCGCCTGATCGGACGAGAGGAATGCGGTTAAGTCCCCTTTTTCCAGCTGCCGGTTCAGCCTGCGCCATTCGGCGCACGATGCCGAACAGATGGGCACGACGCGCCGCACGGCATCTGCCATGGTGCGCGCCGCCCGCCCATCGGTGTACGGCCCGAAATACCGCGTGCCCCGCCTGTGCTTCTCGCGGGTGTACTTGATCGCCGGATACACATCGCCCATGGTCAGGGCTATGAACGGATACGATTTGTCGTCTTTGAAGTCGGCGTTGAAAAACGGTGCATGCTCGTTGATGAGGTTCTTTTCGAGAACGAGCGATTCGTGCTCGTTGTCGACCACGATGTATTCGAACGGGTCGATCGCTTCGACCAGAAGCGGAATCTTCGCGCGATCGTCTTGGAAGTTCACGTACTGGCGCATACGGGCTCGAAGCTGCTTGGCTTTTCCCACATAGATGACTTCGCCCTGCGCGTCTTTCCAAAGGTACACGCCGGGAAGCGCGGGCACGCTATCGAGCTGCCGCTTTATTCGTTCGATTTTTTCCTGCTGGTCGGCCATCGATTGCTCATCCCGTGTTTAGCCAGACTTTACAACTCGGTGATAGTCTTAGACGACAAGACGCCGCTCGGAGACATCACGACGGCCTGTATCTCGCCGATATAGGGCACCCCCACGCAGTAGGAGGAATCGCGATACTCGCCAGTCGGCGACTCTTCGACCGGATCGTCGCACACGATGATCGAAATCCCTCCCACAATCGGTTTGCACAGCATGGCGTCGTTGGTGAGGGCGACTATGTAGTCGGTTTCCTGCCTTTCCAGGCCGATAACAGCCCTGCGCACCTCGGTTTTCCGCAACGGAGACATCGCTGACATCAAACCGATGCGTTTCCCGTTCTTACCGACTACGTATGGCTCCGAATAGCGCGTCATGTCCACCGCGTCGAGCATGAACACGGTCGCGCCTTTCTCTTGGTAGCTCTTCACGGCATCCGCTATGTCGATGGGGTCGCCTCCCCCGTTCGACTCGCGCGTCTCTTTCGATATGCCGCGCGATTGCTCATCGAGCAACGGTTGCGCATCCGAGATGCGCTCCGCCTCGGCAGGCGATGGGCGCGTGCCCTCGTACAGGAACACAGTGTAGCCGTCCATCTGGCCGATGGAATCATCGATGTTGGAAGCGGTCACGTTCCAATTGTGCCCGACAAGCATGTAGTACCCCATAGCGCCAACGCCGACGAGCAGCAAGACACCGAGAAGCACCAACGCGAGTATTTCACGCGTACGTTTCTGCATTCGCCCATTCTACTTCATAACGAGCCAGTTTGCGCAAAGCAGCGTGCCACTTGGGGATACTGCCCAAAAACACGCCGATCTGCCCTCCTAATCGAGCGGAGCGAGTCTAAGGATATCCCTAAGGCCGTCTGACCTGCGGAGATCCTTCGACTCCGCGCTTCGCACTCCGCTCAGGATTGATGACAGGTTGGAGCGCTTTCTTGGACAGTCTCCCCTGCGCCCTGCGTGCTCAGGGGGAATGCGCTGGCTATACAACCTTTATCGTTAAGGTGACGAGCGTGCTTTTCGCATCCCATTTGGCATTGCCCTTTGCGGTCACCTTTACCTGGATCTTGTGCTTTCCCTTCTTCAAGCCCTTCTTCACGGTGACCTTGCCATTGCTCGCAACGGTCACCTTCTTGCTGCCGGTTACCTTCTTATAGGTCACCTTGCCCTGCGCCTTGGACACGGAGAACGCTTTCGCCGTCTTTATGACCGCGCTCTTCTTCTTGATGCTCGACGCCTTCACTTTCACAGTCTTGCCCTTCGCGACCATGGGGTTCGCACCCTTAACGGCGCTGTCGACCACGTCGATGGCAACCGTCGTGGTTGCGGCTTCGTAATTGTCGTCGCCAGCAGCCTCCACGGTGATGACGGCCTTGCCGGGAGCGATGCCCTCGACAACGCCCTCGTCGGTGACGGTAGCAATGCTCTCGTCATTGCTCGAGTAGGCAATCGCGCCCTTGCCGTCCGACACAACGCGAGCCGTCTCGCCGACGGCTACGGAGGCGGGTGCCGTCGCGGTAAGCTCCTGATCGGCCTTCACGATGTTGAACGTCTTGTAAATCGTGCCGCTGTACTCGCCCTTAAGCGTCACCTTGACATCGTACTGGCCGGCATCGACCATGCCTGCGGGATACTCGACGTCATAGTCTCGGGATTCCCTAAGCGATGCCCCATCCACTTCGACGGCCACGGACGGCTTGCAAACCGACCCATCGTAGGTGTACACGGTCTTCGAGAGCGTGACGTTGGGAATCGCTGAATCGGCTTCGTAAATCGTGAACGTCGCGCCGGAACCTGCAACGCCTTCGCTCGAGGAAGCGAATTCCAATTCGCCACGAGTTCCGTCCGTCACCTCGCCGAAGCTGTATTCCGTATCCATGTAGATGAAATCGGCATTGCTCTTCTTGGGAATGATGGTGACCTTGTCCTTGTCCGCGGGTATCTCATACATCACGTATTCGGAATCCGACTGGCTTCCCTCCAGATAGGTATACGTAAATCCCTGCACGATGGCTGCATTCTCGGCCATGTACAGTACGCGCGAGCTATCGAAACCCTTCACTCTATCGAAGTAGATTCGGATATCACGCAGCGCGATGCAGTCGATTGCCCCACTGAAGGTTTGCACCGGTGCCTCCAATACGGCACCGCTGGCATTCCGGTAGAAATACGTCTCTTGATTTGGGAAATTGTTATCATAGGCGTAGATGCGATCTTGCCCATTCACGTTCTCATATCGAAGGAAATTGATCGCATGGCCGCCCTCCCCCTTTTTCCTGAAGCCGATTTGCAGCAAGCCGGTATTGTCGTAATCGTGACCTTTCACGTAATTCACTACCGACTGCCAATCGGATGCAATATCGTACTTGTCGTTTTCCCTCATGTTCTTGTTAAAGTTTAAGTAGTATGAGCCACCGGCAACCGTGGAATCATCACGATAGTGGTCTTGCTTCTTCTGGTAATAACAGATGGGCTGCTTAACGGTTTCCGTTCTTTCAAAACTATACAGCGGCGTGTTCGAATTGCCACCGATTCTTGCAATATCGAGCAAGCCGTTATTGTACCCGGCACTCGTCATCGACATGCCGAAGCAATGACCGCCAGGCGAATCCGAATCGCCGTAATTCTCGAAAGAATACGTCTCGTCGCCCAGGTTGTATGGATCGGCCCATTGTGCAAACAGGGTCATGTTCCCGACCGCGACCGTGAGGGCATCGACCCTCGTCCCGCCCGTGGCGGAGGTGAACCATCCCGTGAACTCGTATCCACTGCGCGCGGGGACCGCGAGCTCGCCGACGACGGGATTCTCCCACTGCGCGTAGAGCGTGGCGTCGGCATCGGCGGTATAGCTTCCTCCCGAGCTATACGGAGTCCCGCTGCCGCTCCTATCGGTGTTCCAGCCCTTGAAGATGCAGCTCACGTTCTTGCTCGCTGGAGAAACGCTACCGCCGCATGAGTTATAGCTGAGCGTGTACGCCTTGGCGGGCTGGGCGCTGCTCAGCGTGAGCGGCATGCCCTCCTGCTTAACCTGTGAGGACGGAGTGCCCACGCCACCGTTCGCGTCGTACGAGACGGTGTAGGTGGCGACAGTAGGCGCGACGATCCTGAAGGTGGCCGACTTGGTCCCCGTGTAGTTGCCGTTGCCGGTCACGGTGACGGTCGCCGTGCCGACGTCAGTGTTGGACGCATAGGATACGGTGTAGTCGTTGCCGGACACGAGCGTCCTGCCGCCGAGCGTCACGGTCGGCTCCGGCGCGATCGCCGAGCCGGTGTAGGTCTGGTCCGGTATCTGGGCGACGGACGCGCCGCCAATGTTCGCCGCGACGATCCTGAACGTGGCCGACTTGCTACCGCTGTAGTTGCCCATGCCGGTCACGGCGACGGTCGCGGTGCCGACGTTCACGTTCGACGAGTACGACGCGGTGTAGTCGGTGCCGGGCACAAGCGTCCTGCCGCCCGACGTCACGGTGAGCGCGGGCGTGATGGCAGAGCCCGTGTACGTCTGGTCCGCAATCGGGGAGACGGCGATGTCCCCAGAGCTCGCAGCGACGATCCTGAAGGTGGCCGACTTGGTTCCCGTGTAGTTACCGTTGCCGGTCACAGTGACGGTCGCGGTGCCGACGTTCACGTTGGACGAGTAGGATACGGTGTAGTCAGCACCGGCGGCGAGCGTCCTGCCGCCGTACGTCACGGTCGGCGTCGGCGCAAGCGCCGAGCCGGTGTAGGTCTGGTCGGCAATCGACGCGATCGACGCGCCACTCAGGTTAGCAGCGGTAATCTGGAATGTGGTCGACACCGTTCCGGCGCAATAGCCCGTCCCCGTCAGCGTGACCCTGGCCGTGCCGACGTTCACATTGGACGACCACGACGCCGTCCAGTTCTTATCGGACGGAAGGCTGCCGCCCGCAAGCGTCACCGAGACGTTCGGCCTGATCTCCGAGCCCGTATACGAGTAGGAGAT
>JAFUBE010000653.1 GCA_017460365.1 Eggerthellaceae bacterium | reverse complement strand
GCCGTTCACCGTGCGGGGCAGCTCGTCGACGTATTCGACGATACGCGGGTACTTGTACGGGGCCGTGTTCTTCTTGACCCACTTCTGCAGCTCCTTGGTGAGCGCTTCGGTGCCCTTGATGCCATCGGCGAGCACGATGGTGGCCTTCACGGCCTTGCCGCGAATCGGGTCGGGCCCGCCCGTGACAGCGCACTCGCGCACGGCTTCGTGTTCGAGAAGAACGCTCTCGATCTCGAAGGGACCGATGCGGGATCCGCACGATTTGATCACGTCGTCGTTGCGCCCGACATACCAGAAGTAGCAGTCCTCGTCGCACCATGCGGTGTCGCCTGTGTGGTACCAGCCGTCGTGAATGGCCTCGGCGGTCTTCTCGGGGTTGCGGTAATACTCCATCATGATGCCCGCCGGGTGGCCGACCATCTCGATGCAGATCTCACCGGTCTCGCCCACTTCGCAGGGTGTGCCGTCGTCGCGCATGATAACCGTGTGGAACAGCGGAACGGGCCGGCCCATCGAGCCGGGACGTGGCGTCGTGTTCGAAAGGTTCCCAATCGTGAGCGGCGTTTCGGTCTGGCCGAACCCCTCGAAGATCGTAAGCCCCGTCTGCTCCTTCCACCAGTCGAAGATATCGGGGTTGAGCGCCTCGCCTGCGGTCGTGGAATACTCGAGCGACGTGAGGTCGAACTGCTCGAGATCTTCCTGCATCATGAGGCGGTACATCGTGGGCGGACAGCACAGCGTGGTGATCTGGTATTTCTTAATGAGGTTCAGTATCTCTCCAGCGTGGAAGCGGTCGAAGTCGTACGTGAAGACGCATGCCTCCATAATCCATTGGCCGTAGAACTTGCCCCACACGGCCTTGCCCCACCCGGTGTCGGCAATCGTGAAGTGAATGCCGTCGGGACGCACGTTATGCCAGTGCTTCGCGGTCATCAAATGAGCCACGGCGTAACCCGCATCGTGCAAGACCATCTTGGGGTTGCCGGACGTGCCGCTCGAGAAATACATGAGCATCGGGTCTACTGCGACCGTTTCGCGGCGTTCGAAACCATCGGATGCCGCACGCACCTGCGAGTTGAAGTCGATCCAGCCCTCGCGCTGCACCGACAACGCGCAGATTCCCCCGGGGCCGCTCAGCTCTTCACCGAGCCCGGTAGCCCCTTCGGGTGCGAGACCGCCGCCGCCCCCGTTCACGAGCATGAGCTTTTCCACCGAAGGGCAGTCGTATTCGGCAAGCGTCGAATCGACGATGTTCGCGATATCGCCCACGCTCGTCGCGATCACCGCCTTGATCGAAGCGCCGTTCAACCGGTACTCCAGGTCATGCTCTTTAAGCATGAAGGTGGCGGGAACCATAACGGCCCCGAGCTTCGCGAGCGCGAGCGCCGTGAACCAGAACTGGTAATGGCGGCGCAAGATGACCATCACGAAATCGCCGCGACCGATGCCCTCGCTTGCGAGGAAGTTCGCCGCTTTGTCGGACCAGCGTTTCATGTCGGCGAACGTGAAGACGTGTTCTTCGCCTTCGGGGTTACACCACACCATGGCGCGGCGGTCCGGGTCGTTGACCGCGATGTCGTCCACAATGTCGTATGCGAAGTTGAAGTTTTCGGGATAATGCACCGAATAGGTTTGCAGCACGTCCTTCGAATCGTACGTCTCGTCGACGTAGCGCAAGTTGATGTTTCTCATAGTGTTCCAAGCCCTTTCATTAGCGAGAGATGCGTCATTATGCCCAATGACCTGTTTGGCTCGCGAGCCGAGTGGGATCTGCAGCTTCCCGCAAGGCTCTTCAGGCGTTGCGCTCGGCGAGTAATGCGCAACGCCTAGATAATGTCGCTATCCTCGGGCTTCATGACTATGGCGAGGAACACGCATGGCTCGCCGCCGATGGCAATCATGCCATGGCCGCGCCCGGAGTCGTACATGAGCGTGTCGCCAGGGCCGACTTCCTCGATATGGTCTTCGTACGCGAAGCGCAAATGCCCCGAGATGATGAAATCGAGCTCCATGCCCTTGTGATACGAAAGGTGAATGGGCTTATCCTGCTCCTCTTCGAGGTAAGGGGCCGTCACGACGAACGGCTCGGCGAGCTTGTTCCTCAACCGTGGAGCTTTGTGCAGGTACTCGAAACCGGCGCGGCGCTTGATCGACAAGCCCTCCCCCGCCCTCTCGAGCGAATAACCGCGCAGGTGCGGCGTCTCGCCGGTGAGCAGCTCGATTACGTCGACGCCGAGCTTTTTGGCGCACTTGTAGAGGAACGTGAAGCTAAGGTCTTCCTCGCCCGATTCCTGCGCCGCGTATTCGGCGACCGAGCGCCCGGTAGCATCTGCCATTTCCTGCATGGTGAAATCGCAGTCTTCGCGCAGCAATCGTATACGCTCGGCGACTTCCTTTATATTCGGTTCTGCCATTTTGCGACTTCCTTCTCGTTGAGGTAATTGGGGAAACTATAACTCATTTCACCACTATTTGCGTCACATCTTGATGAATTTCGCTGCAAAATGGGCGTCGGGCGAACCCTTGGTGAGCTGCGAAGCGAAGCACGCCTTCCCGTTGATGGGCGCAAGCTTGAACTCACTGCCCGCTTCGCTTTCGAGAAACGCTTTCACCACGCCGTAGTTCTCAGCGTAGGTCACGGTGCAGGTGGCGTACACGAGTTCGCCGCCCTTCTTCACGTGACCGGCTGCTGATTTCATAAGCTCCAAACCGGTGTTTGCGAGCTCGGCGATCCGCTCTTCGCTGAGGCGCCAGCGGATTTCGTGGTGGCGCCTGAGCGTGCCCACGCCCGAGCACGGTGCGTCGATGAAAATGCTGTCGAACATTCTGCCGGGCATCACGGCATCGAGACGCGTGGCATTGCCCGTCACGATTTCGTCGAGTTTCACGCCATAGTCGTTCGCGCGCGTCCGCAGCAGGTCCGATTTGAACGAATGGGAGTCCATCGATGTGAGCGAAATCTGATCGCCGAACGTGCGCGCGGCCTGCGACTGCAACATGATGGTCTTGGTTCCACGGCCTGCGCCCACCTCGAGCAGCGTGCCGCCCTTGAACGATTCGAGTACGCACGACACCACCGACTGGGCGGCTGCATCGGAGACGAGCACCTTGCCCTGCGAGAACAGCCTGCGTATGCGCCCATCAGCCAAAACACGCGAATTGGATACCCGGTAGCACCCCTGAGGCGCAACGCCTCCGGCTTCGGCAGCCTCGACTTTTGCGCCAACCTCTTCGAACAACGAAACCACTTCGTCATCGGTGGCCTTCAGCGCGTTCACGTGAATGAACAGCGGCGCAGGATCGTTCGATGCGCGCATGAGCTCCGCTGCGGCCTTGGCCCCCATGTCCTGCACGAGCAAGCGGGCGAGCCATGTTGGAAACGCGTACGTGAGCGCGAGCGCTTCGAGGCTCGTTGCAGGATCGCCGAACGGGAACGATTGCGATGCCGTCAGGATGCGGTGCAGCACGGCGTTGCCGAGCCTCGAGGCGGTCGGCGCCACGGCGCGCACGAGCTCGACGCCCTGATCGACCGCCGCATGGGGCTGTTTCCTCAGGTAGATGATCTCGTACGTGGAGATGCGCAGCGCATCGCGAACGTCGGGCTGCAAGTCGCGCGGGCTGTCGATGCAGCGGTTGATGACATCGTCGAGCGAGCCGGACGTGCTCACCACGCCGAGCGTGAGCAAGGTGGCGAAGGCGCGGTCTTGCTGGC
>JAFUBE010000652.1 GCA_017460365.1 Eggerthellaceae bacterium | reverse complement strand
CTTCTTGGTGGGCTCGAGGTAGTAGCGCTGGCTCGCTCCGGCGTACTTGCTCGTGGTCGCCCAGCCGGCCTTCTGGAGCAGCTTGCCGTCGGCGTCGGCCACGAGGGCATGGGCTGCGTCGAACTTCTTCACGCCGCGCACGACGTAGCCCTTGTTCGGGTACGCGTACGCGTAGCCGAAGCCCTTCACCTTGAACAGGCCCGTGCGCGCGCCGATCACGTTCTTGTCGGCCGTTGTGCGCTCGAAGTAATAGCGTTGGCTTGTGCCAGCGTATTTCTTCGCGGTAACCCAACCGGTTTCCTGACACAGCCTGCCGATCGAATCGGCGACGAGCAGGTGCGTGTCGTCGAACTTCTTCACGCCAACTGCGAGGAAGCCCTTGCCGGGATACGCGTACAGCTTGCCCCAATCGGCAACCTCGATGACTTTGCCGGTAATAGCGGCATGTTCTACGGGATCGATGTAATAGCGCCTCTCGGCTTTGTCGTAATCCGACGTCTTCAAAAAGCCCTTGCTGTTGCCCGATTCGAGCTTGCCGGGTTTCTTGCCACCCGTTTTCGCGAGATACACTTTGTCGCCCACAACGGTTTTGCCCTGCGCAACAGCTCCGAACTCGGTCGCGTATGCGTAATAACCCGCCCCGGCATCGGTTTCGGTTGCAGGGTCGACCAGGCGTGCGCACGCGAGCAGGCCTTGTGCGTCGAGCCAGTAGCGCTGCTCGCCCGTGGGAGCGCCTTCGATGGCCGGTGCCGTTGCGGTATCGACCCACGCGCCCACGACCGTCTCGCCGTCGCGCGTGAAGCGCCAGCCGTCTTCGGCTTGCACCCACATGTCGCCTTGCGCTTGTTCCCCGTCGGCGGCGTCGGCTGGTTCACTTGCATCCGCGCCATCGGACACGATCTCCGCGGCCTGCAAGACATCGTCCGCATGAGCGACTTTCGCTGGAGCGAACAAAGCCAAGCAGAGCATCGCGAGCACAATAATCGCCATCGTTCGCCGTGAACTCGCACAAGACATAATCGCACCTCCAGAAACGCCTAGCCCACAACGGCAATTCTACTGCGAAACGATGGGGGATTGGCGCGCGACTTGCGCGAAACCCGAAAGCGCACGATGCACGATGCACGACCGTCGCACCGCCCCCTTTGCTTCACCTAAGCGAATGTTCGAAAACGCGGTTTAAGCTTCGTTTAAGGTTTCCCTGCGATACTGTTTTCGAAGTGTAACCCAATCGTAAGGAAAGAGGTTTGTATGGCGAAACGGGCGATCTCGGTATTCTTATCATTTGTCTTGGCGGTTGGATTGTGCCCATCGCTTGCCTTTGCGGATAACCTGGCGGCTGCGCCGGCTGACGCGTTATTGCTTTCCACTCAAGCGGCAACGCTCGAATACAACGCCGAGCTCTCGTTCAGCGACAGCGGAATCACCGAAACGAAGGCTGGTTCGGGGTACACCATCAGCGGCACGACGCTCACCATCGACTCTGCCGGCACGTATCGGCTCTCCGGCAGCTGCAACTCGGGCAATGTAGTGGTGAAGGCCAGCTTGAGCGATGTCACGCTCGTACTCGACGGGCTTACGCTCGCCTCATCGAGCACCGCCCCCATCGTGGTTAAGAAGAACACGGCGGCGAGCATCCACCTGGAAGGAACGTCGACGCTCACCGACAACGAGAACCCCGCGAACGAGACGTCGAGCGATGCGACAGTCGCCGATGCGTTCGAGGGCGCATGCGTGAAGGTTAAGAGCGGATCTGCCGTGACGTTCTGCGGCGAGGGCAACCTGAACATCGTCGCCAACGCGAAGAACGGCATCAAGGGCGGCTCGACCGCCGCGCTTACGTTCAACCAGTCGGGCACGATTTCGGTAACGGGCTCGGGCGCGTACTATGGCACGTCCTCGTCGGGCGCGGCCGTGAACAACGGCATCGCGAGCGACGGCTCGCTCACGTTCAACCGGGGAACGTACATCGTAAAGGCGGCGGGCGACGGCCTGAAGAGCACCCCGGACGCGACCGATGCGACGGAAGGCACCACCATAGACACCGAGTCGGCCGGCACCATAACGATCAACGGCGGCACGTTCGACCTCGACGTCGACGGCGACGGCATCCAAGCCGATACCGCGCTCACCATTGCCAACGGCACGTTCGACATCCAAACCTGGAAGGGCTACAGCACGTGGAACGACACGTTGGCTAACGCAAACAGTTGCAAGGGCCTGAAGGCGTCCGGCGACCGTGCGACGGAAGCGGGCACGAGCCCCACGCTCACCGTAACGGGCGGCACCTTCACGCTGAACTGCGGGGATGACGCGATCCACTCCGACGCGTATGCGACCGTGACGGGCGGCACTTTCGACATCCGCACGGGCGACGACGGCATGCACGCCGACACCTCGCTCATCCTGGGCACGCAGGGAAGCTCCATCGCACGCGACCCGGACGTCACGGTCCGCAACTCGTACGAAGGGCTCGAGGGCGGTACCGTATACCTCTATTCCGGCCGCTACCACGTGACGGCCACCGACGACGGCGTGAACGCCGCAGGCGGCAGCTCGTCGGGAACCGACGCCGGCGGACCCGGCGGCTCGCCCGGCAACCCCTGGGGCAACGACGGATTCAATCCCGGCGGCGGCAGACCGGGCGGCTTTGGCCGTATGTCCACGCAGGCGACCTCCGATTACAACATCTACATCGCGGGCGGCAGCCTGTACGTGAACTGCGCAGGCGACGGCCTCGACAGCAACGGCGGCCTGTACCTGACGGGCGGCACGCAGGAGATCTTCAGCGTATCATCTGGCGACAACACGGCCATTGATGCCGACGGAACCGTGTCGATAAACGGCGCGACCATCTTCACGGCAGGCGCTAACCCGATGATGGACCCCGTGCAGACGAGCTGGTTCGGCAGCTCCCAGAAATATGGCACGGCCTCGAGCAACCTTTCCTCTGGAACGGCCGTGAACGCGACCGTGGGCAGCAGCGTCGCATACAGCACGACGCTTCCGAAGTCCGCGAGCTTCTTCATGTATTCGGCACCGGGGCTTTCCAGCGCCCCGACGGTGTCGAGCGCGTCGATCGCCACTGCCTGCAAGGGCGGTTCGTGGAGTCACAGCTGGAACAGCGGCACGACGAGCGGCACCACCAAGACCTACACGTGCACCTCCTGCGGCGCAACCGAGACGCAGACGATCGCGGCCACGACCTCCGTGAGCGCATGCACGCATACGGCACACGAGAACTCGGGCAGCGAGAGCGCAGACGCCGGCTATGCGGTGACGTTCGCAGGCGATTCCGGCGTGAAGGGCATCACCGCGTACGACACGTCCACTTACACGAGCGCCACGACAACTTCGCTGTCGGCAACCGGCGCCACCGTATCGCGCAACAGCTCGACGGGTGCGGCCGACAGCACGGGCGACGGCCAGGTGAACTTCACCGTCGTGCTGAACGACGGCTACGAGCTCTCCTCGGTCACCGCAACGGACGGCACGTACAAGAACATCAAGGGACCGGATGACACCGGCCTTGCGAACACGTACCGCATCACCAAGATCACGGGCGCCACCACGGTGACCATCACCACGAAGGCCACTACGGCAGCTGCATGCGAGCATGGAAGCGTAAGCGCCCCGACGTGGAGTTGGAGTACGGGCTACGCCGGCGCGCAGGCGACGTTCACCTGCACCGACTGTGGCGAGAGCTTCACGATGCCCGCAACAGTGACGAGCACGACAAGCGGTAACGCGACCACCTACACCGCTTCCGTCACGTACGGCGGCACCACGTACACCGACGCGAAGACCGTCAACACGGGCAGCGCCGCCACATCGATCCCGCTTGCAGATTGCACCATCTCGGCTCCGAGCCAGGTGTACACGGGCAAGGCGCTCACGCCGGTGAAGGTGACCTACAACGGCAAGACGCTCACAGAGAACGTCGACTACAAGGTGACCTATTCGAACAACAAGCTCGCAGGCAAGGCGAAGGCGACCGTATCCGGCATCGCCAAGAACTCGGGGACTTCGTACACTGGCACGCGAAGCATATCCTTCACGATCAAACCAGCTAAGGTCACTGGCGTAAAAGTGAAATCGACCGGCTCTGGCAAGGCAAAAGTCACCTGGTCGAACGCGAAAGCCCTGAAAGCCAAGGCGAGCGGCTATCAGATTTACTACAAGAGCGGCTCGACCCCGCACCTCGTAACCGTAGCGAAGGCCTCGGTCGCGAAGAAGGCGCTCAAAGGCCTCGCAAACGGCAAGAAAGTGAAAGTGAAGATACGGGCTTTCACGACGTCGGGGTCGAGCCGCATATACGGCGCTTGGTCGAAAGCTGCGAGCGTTTCGGTTAAATAACGCGCGGGCCAACTGCGGGCAACAAACCGCTGACAAGCCGTCTGGGGAAATCCCCGGGCGGCTTTTTTCGGGCGAGTCTCGCGCTCACCCCAACCGCTTGAACAAAAAAGAGCGGAACCGAGGTTCCGCTCCTGTCGTGCGAAATGCTCTGGAAACTAGCGCTTCGAGAACTGCGGGCGCTTGCGGGCCTTCTTCAGGCCGTACTTCTTGCGCTCGACCATACGGGGGTCGCGCGTGAGGAAGCCTGCCTTCTTCAGCTCGGGGCGATACTCGCCGGCCTGCAGCAGTGCGCGGGAAATGCCGTGGCGCAGGGCGCCGGCCTGACCCGAGATGCCGCCGCCGTTCAGACGGGCGATCACGTCGAAGTGACCCTCGGTGTCGGTCACCTTGAACGGCGCCATGAACATGTCGATGAGCGCCTGGCGGCCGAAATAATCCATGGCCTCACGGCCGTTAACCGTAACCTTGCCCGTGCCGGGAACCAGGCGAACGCGCGCGATGGCGTTCTTCCTGCGGCCGGTGCCGTAATACAAAGCTTCGTTAGCCATCTTCGTCCTCCTACAGTTCGATCTTACGCGGCTGCTGAGCGGCATGCGGATGATCAGGGCCCGCATACACCTTCAGCTTCTTGCCCTGGGCACGGCCCAGCGTGTTCTTCGGCAGCATGCCCTTCACGGCATGCTCGATAACGCGCTCGGGGTGCTTGGCCATGGCCTCTTCGAACGACTCGGACTTCAGGCCGCCGGGATAACCGCTGTGACGGTAGTAGCGCTTGGCTTGCGCCTTGTTGCCGGTCACGCGCACCTTGTCGGCGTTGATGACGATCACGAAATCGCCCGTGTCGACATGCGGCGTGTACTGCGGCTTGTGCTTGCCGCGCAGGATGTGCGCGGCCTTCGCGGCGAGGCGACCCAACACGACGTCTTCGGCGTCGATCAGAAGCCACTCGCGCTCGACCTCACCCGGCTTTGCGTAGTACGTCTTCACTGTTCTTTCCTCCATTACTACTTCGGCGTCGGCGGTTGAAGCTGCCGCCTTGGCCTGTGTGTTTTCAAAAGTGCAGGCTCGTGCGGATGCCGGTTTCCTACGCCGGCGCGCCGCGCTTTCGGGCTGGACGACCCGCCTGTACGACGTTCACATTCCCTGCTTCACGGGGCTTTTGAAAGCAACTGTTGAAGTATACGGCGCACGCGAGCGGCGCGTCAACGAGAAACGCGCGATTGAACGGGCAATCTTCGCAGTTTGTCCATGGAAACGCGTCTTCATCGTCGCCCCGAACGCCGTGTGACACTTCGTGTCTGACGGGAAGTGTCACACCTTAGAGAACGAAAGCGACGACGAGGAAGGCGGCCGTGGCCGCTGCGAGAGCCAGGTCGCGCGAGCGGAAGCGCTGGGGATGCAGGCTGGCGCGACCCGCTCCGGTGAAGCAGCGCGCGACGAACGTGTCGGCGAGGCGGTCGGCACGACGGAAGCTCGAGCGGACGAGCGGGGGGAACAGGCGCGCATAGGCGCTCACGCGGTCGCGCACGGAGCCTTCGAAGCTGGCATGGCGTGCGAGTTGCGCCTGCTTGAGCTGGCCGAACTCGCTTGCCAGGACGGGGACGAACCGGAAAGCCACCGTGAGCGCGAGCATGAACGTTCCCGTGCGCAAGCCGATCGCGCGCAGCGGGGCGCACAGCCAATCGAAGGTCGCGACGAGCTGGTCAGACGGGGTGCAGCGCATGAACGCGATGCTCGCGACCATGACGCACGCGAGCCCGACCAGCATGGTTGCCGTGGCCTCGAGCGCGCCTGCGGGACTGTAGAGGAACTGCATGAGCGCCGTGAACGCCAGAATGGCCGCAAGCGAGCGCAGTGCGCCGGCGATTGCGTGCGGCTTCAGGCGGACGGCGACGACCATTGCGACGGCGGCCGCCGCGCACACGCCAAGCGCGACCGGCGTGCGCGCATGCAGGGCCGCCACGATGTAAGCGACCAGGCAAACGAGCTTCACCCGAGCATCAAACGATTCAGCCACGGCGCCGCTCGCCTTCCAGCACGCCAAGGGTGTAGCGCACGGCGACGCCGGTGAGGGCGCCGGTTGCGCAAGCGGCGATCGCGAGCACGGGGGCGCTCGCCCACACGAGGTTGGTGCCCAGCACGAGCGCGGCGACGGCGAGCTGGCCGGCGTTGTGAAGGACGGCACCCGCGATCGCGACGAACACGACCGAAAGCCCGGGGATGCGGCTGAGCAGGGCCATCGCGGCGAACGCGAGCGCGGTGCCGGCGGCCGAATACGCCATCATGAGCGGGTTGCCGAACAGAAACCCGGCGGCGAGCACCTTTATCGCCGCAACCGCAGCGGCGCTTCGAACGTCGAGCATGACGAGCGCTACGAGGACGGCGATGTTCCCAAGCCCGAGCTTCACGCCCGGCACCGGCACGGGAAGCGGGATGAACGTCTCGACGTAGCCGAGCACGAGCGCGAGCGCGGCGAGCACGCCGACCCGAGCCCACAGGCGGGCTTCGTCGACGGTGATGGCTTGGCTAGCGGGACGTGACATCGAGGCCCCCCGCGCCGCCATCGCCTGAGGCGACCACTTCTATCCAAAGCTGATGGGGAAGGCAGACGACCTGCTGGCCGGGCGTGTCGATGCGGCCCTGGTGGACGCAGTCGTGGTTGGGGCAATCGGCCTCGCGCACGTACACGGTGCCGCTTTCCACGACGACCACGTTCGTGCCTAAGCTCGTGGCGATGGCGGTTTCGCTGTTTTGCGCCAGCGGCAATTCGCGGGTGCCGCCGTCACCATCGTGAACGACCGCGCGCAGATCGCCGGCTGCGGCTGCGCCCGTCATGCGCGGCAGCGCGATCATCGCGACGGCTGCGACCAGCACAATCGCGACGATCACGCCCGCTACTATGTTCGCACGAGCACGGCTTGTCATGCACTCCCGCCTTTCGCCGTCTCCGCCAAGCACCGCCCTCCCGCTGCCCCGCTTGCTGCCAGACCCAAACCGGGGTAGTTCCGCGGGAACGGCCCGCTTGCCGCT
>JAFUBE010000651.1 GCA_017460365.1 Eggerthellaceae bacterium | reverse complement strand
CTGCGCCGCCAGCGCGGCCACGAACTCGGGCGGCAGCCCGCCGTCCATGGCCGCGTCAAGGCAGACGCCGTAGCTCTCCATGAGGTCGGCCCGCAGCTCGTCGGGCCTCTCGCAGATGAGCTGCGCCAGCTGTATCAGTTTTTTGGGGTGGCGGACCGGACCGCGCGCGCCAGGAAGCCCAGCACCTCGTTGGCGGGGGCGGACTCCCCGAGGGCGTCCGACACATCGTCGATGTTCGGGATGGCCCTCTCGTAGTAGGCGACCATCGCCACCAGGCGCTCGGCCTCGTCCCTGTCGGGCGACTGCATGCGAGCGGCCTGCCTGATGCCGGGCCAGGAGCGCAGGTAGGTCATGTCCACCTGCACGGCGATGCCGTCCTGCTCGACCTCCATGACGTCGGCTCCAGCGGTCTGGGCCGCTTTGTCCTTCCCTGCCATGAGGCCCCCCTATTCCCCGTCGCCGGACGCTGTCGTGTACGCCAGGTACTCGGTCATGGTCACGCCGTTCGCGTCGGCCAGGCAGTTGAAGGTGAGCTGGCGGCCGGCGACGTCCTGGCCGTTGCCGGTGAGGTCGCCGCGCTCGGTCAGCTGGGCCTTCGCGCAGTAGCGCCCGACCGCGCCCGCGAACGGGACGGTCTCGATGACCACGTTGACGGGCTCCATGGTCTGGCCGTGGTGCTTGATGACCAGGCCGCCGCCCGTACCCGTGGTCACCTTGTCGGAGCCCCAGACGAGCTTCGCCACGTCCTCGTTGCACTCGATGGGCGTGAAGCTGATCTGCTCGGTGTACTCGGTGCGGATGTTGCGGACCTCGGTGAGGCCCTCCCAGGCGCGGATGGCCTGGTTGGAGCTGTTCTCGGTGATGGTGAAGCCCTCGTCGCTGGTGAACCCCAGGCACTGGTAGCCGCTCGCCAGGGCGGTCGAGCCGTCGGTGGGCAGCGCCACGGTCGTGGGCGCGACGAAGATGGCGCCGGTGACCTTTGCGGAGCCCACCGCGACCTTGGATGCGTTCGGTGCAGACATTTCTGCCTCCTATTCGGTTGTGCTTTTGACTTGACCCGCCTAGACGGACAGCTGGCATGCCGCGTCCAGCACGAGCTGGTAGCGCGGGCAGCGGGTGGACTCGTCGTAGAACGGGTAGGGCCCCGCGCTCACGCGCAGGGAGTGGACGCCGCCCGGGGGCGGCTGCGTTACGGCGGCCAGGCGGATGTCGTTGGCCATCTCCTCGGCCTCGGCCTCGGTGGGCGCCCAGGCCTGGACGGCCATCTGCGGGTGGTCCACCATCGACGAGGCCGCGCCGCCGACGCGCTCGACTGTGACGAAGCGGCTGGCGCCGCCCGGCACGCGCGTCGACGCGCGGTAGCCCAGCGACGAGAGCCAGCCGACCATCGCCTCCGATATGCTGAATGCGGCCATTGCCTACCCCTTAGCCTTGAGCAGGGTGTTGTTCTCGTGGTTGTCCTTCATGGCGGCGTAGTTGCCCGTGTAGACGATGCCGACGGGCCAGCCGTCATAGTCGCGGACGTCCGGCTCGTAGCGCGGCGCCGTGCCGCCGACGGCCGGGGACTCGTGGTCGCGGTGGTAGAGGCCGGTGCGGTACCCCGCCGACATGGAGTTTGCGGCTGCGGCGGCCTTCCTGGTGCGCGCGGCGACCTCGGCCCTCGCCGCCGCCCCGACGGCCTTCTTGAGGGCCGAGTCGTTCCATCTGACGTTACCCATGGGCTGCCTCCACCATGACGGGGCGGTTCCACCGCGTCGGCGTGTTGGCGTCCATGAGAGGGCGCGGGTCGCCGACCACGCGGTAGCCGCCATCCGACGCCCACGGCTCGGGGAGCACCACGGTGCAGCCCGCGAGCGGGGCGTCGTAGGATTTCGGGAAGTGGAGCGTGAAGGCGAGCGTCGCGCCGTAGGGCCGCGCCGCCTCCATGTCGTCGGAGGTCGGGGAGCCGACGAGCACGCCGTGGACCAGCTCCTCGGACGGCTCGCCGGGGACCTCGTTGCCGAGCCTGTCGGCAACCGGCCCGCCCGGCCGCAGCACGGTGACTGTAGTGCCTACCATGGCCCACCCCCTAGTACGGCGAGAGCACGCGCGCCCTCGGCAGGCCGATTCCCAGCTTGCGCCGCTCGGCCTCCGTCATGAAGAAGTCCCCGTAGGGGTTGCCCAGCGTGGCGGAGGCCGAGTAGCCGCCCGCCGACTGGCTGAACTGGGTCACGCCGAACGGCACGTCGAGACCTGCGGCATCGTCCCCCACGGAGCGGTGGACGATGGAGCAGGCCACGTCGCGCAGGTCCTCGGCGAACTCCCCCTCGGGGTCCGCGTAGCCGATGCCAGCCGCGCGCAGCTCCGCAGCCATGTCCCGCGACGCGCGAGCCAGCAGGGCGTCCAGGCGGGCGTCCGCCAGCTCGGTGTCGTAGAGGGCGCGGTAGTCTGCGGCGGCCGCGAACGCGGCCATCGCCTATCCCTTCGGCTGCGCCTTGCGGCGCGGGGCGGGCTTGCGGGGCGGCTCGACGAGGCCCTTCGCCGCCAGCTCCGAGACGCGGGCCTCGTCGGCCTCGTACTCCTCGCCCGGCAGCCGCAGGCGCTCGCCGTCGGCCAGGTCGCGGAAGGCGCTGATTACCTTGGCCTTCATCTGGCACCTCCGCTAGGCCGCGGGGGTCATGGCGCCCTTGACGATGAAGGTCACGATCTCGGGCACGAACGTGGCGGCGCGCACCAGGTGGGTGTCGGCGGACGCGAAGTTGTACTCGGGCTCGTGGTGCACGCCGATCAGGCCCATGGCGTCGGTCTCGTAGGCCAGGCCGGACGCGTCCAGGGTGGAGAAGTCGATGCCGTAGACGTGGATGTTCTCGATGGGGGTCGCGAACACCGTGCCAGCCGCGACCTTGTTGGTGAGCAGCACGTTCTTGACGCCCAGGAAGTCGGCCAGGTAGGTCATGCCGAAGGTCTCCTGGGTGGACACGTTGGCGTTGCCCAGGTAGGCGGCGGCGTCCTGGCGGTTGACGAAGTAGACGGCGTCGCCCTCGTCGCCGGCGGTCTCCATGACGTCGCCGAGCTTGGCGGAGGGCACGAACGCGACCTCGCCGATGGGGTTCTTCTGCAGCACGTACTTGGAGCGCTTCACGAAGTCGCCCTCGACGTAGCCGGTGCCGGAGGTGCCGTCGTTGCCGGTGGACGTGTTGTCCAGGGAGCCGGTGATCTTGTACTGGTAGAGCGCGGTGCCCGCCGCCACGGTGTCCACCCCGAACAGCCCGATGATCTCGGCGAAGCGGTCGAACTCGTGGGTGAAGGCCTCGACCATCTCCTGGTCGAGCGCTGCTACGGTGTCTGCCTTCTTGATGATGTTTGCGTTTGCGGCCATCGTGGCCTCCTATCTACCCTCTCGGGTGCCTGTTGATGTACTCGGCGCGCGCCCTGACGCGCTCCGCCGGGTCCTTTATCTTGCGGATGTCTTCCAGCGTGCGGGCTGCCCCGGGCTGCTCGCCGCCGTCTCGCATGTCGCCGAACTTGGGCCTGGCGTCGTCCCGGGCCTTCAGGAACCTGGCGTTCTCCTCCACGTCGCCCTCCATGCGGGCGAGCATCTCGGGGTCCACCCCGTGCTCGGCGGACTTCTCGCGCACGAGGGCGGCTCGGGCGTTCTCGGCCTCCAGGGCCTCGAACTTCGCCTTCCACTCGTCGGCTTTCGCCTTGCTCTTGGCGGCCGCCTCGTTGGCCTTCTCCAGCTCGGACTTGTTCGCCTGCTCCAGCTCGTCGAGCCTCGCGGCCTTGGCCTTCAGCTCCTCGTAGTCGGCCGGCGGCGCGGACTTGACGCGGGCTACCCGCTTCTCCACGATCGCGTTGACCTCCTCCTGGGTGAACGTCCTGGCCTCTGCCGCGCTCCCCTTCGCCGCAGCCTCGTTCGCCCCCTCGGCCGCAGGAGCGGCTTGCTGGCTGTCGGTTGCGGTGCTCTGGGTGTTCTCGGACATCTCTGCCCCTTTCCCGCGCCCTAGCGCGTGGTCGGCGCGCACATCCCTCGTGCGCGATGAGTGGGTGCGCGGATTACCCCTCCGCGCGGGGTGTCCCCGCCCATTGCCGGGCATGAAAAAAGCGCCCCGTGGGACGCTTGATTCCTAATTTGTTTTATTCGTTCGTTACAAGAACGGCAGCGCGCTCTTCGTTTCCTTCAGGAACCTCAGCGCCTTCTGCATCCGCGAGTTCTCCTTCAGGAACTCGACGCCCTCCATCGTGATGGTCGGGCTGACCATATTGACGATTATCGCCGGGGGCTGGACCTTCTTAACCACGAACCCGTCCACGTAGCCGTGCCTGTCTAGCTCGTACATGATTCTCGTCCAGTACCCGTAATCGATTGCCAGCATGTCGCCGTCATGTGCGAGCATCGTCCTGCTCGGCTCGACGCCCCTCTTCAGGCAGTCGTACAGGTAGGCCAGAATCTTGTACATCACCACGAACATGTCGTCTTGGGCCATTCGTCCTCCTTATACGCGAAAGCCGCCTCGGAGGGCGGCTGATTATGCTTCTATGAATCCGTTTCGATCGAAGACCTTCGGGTACTTCTTGTCGTACTCGTGGTATCTGACATATGCAGTGATCTCAGGGTCGCTCATCTTCCTGAGAATGCTTATCTGGTCGGTTGACTCCCCATTCCCGACTGCTTCCCCCAGCAATAGGTAGAAATGCCTATTCGCCTGACGGTATACGTCGGGATCAGCTTCGAGCCGTCG
>JAFUBE010000650.1 GCA_017460365.1 Eggerthellaceae bacterium | reverse complement strand
GTCGACAGCGAGCTGAATGAATCGATCAATCGATACAAGAATGATTGTGATCGATTGGGTATCGACCCCGTAATCGCCGAAGATGAAATCCGTGGCCACATTGATGAAGATAATCAGGCTTCGGACGAGGAAAAAGTCGACAAGGCGATGTTAAAACTCAAATACGTGAGTTTACTAAACGAGAAAAGTGAGGAATTAAAATCTGCATCCGATCAGCACGCTGTTGACAGTGTTGATCACATGCGGCTATTGACGAACAAGCAGTTTGACGTAGCTCGCGAAGAGGGTCGACTGGGTAAAACGAAATCGCAGATCGCAACCGTAGACGCGATGATCACAAATCTGAAACATTGGCGTGACGAGCTTGCAGAAAGTTATTGAAAGGAGGTGGTGCCTATGCGCTGCTTTGACCTACCGCAGACAATATGAGCAGACCAAAGGAAGCCCCTGCTGCATGTTGCCTTGAATGATCCGTGGGTCGGGGCCGATACTGGTTGATGCATCTATCAACCGTGGCCAGGTTGCCACAAACATGGAAGGGGCTTCCCATGAGTTATGTTTCATCCATCGGCCTTGACGTGCATGCCAGATCGATCACCGGTGCCGCATTCGACCCCCTGACCGGAGAGATGGTCACCAGGAGGTTCGGCAACTCGCCTGCGGAGGTGGCGGACTGGATCCTGTCGTTCGACGGGCCCAAGGCCGTCTACGAATCGGGCGTGACCGGCTTCTACCTGGTCCGCGAGCTGCGGGCCCTCGGCGTCGACTGCGTGGTCGGCGCGGTCTCCAAGATGCACAAGCCCGCATCCGACAAGCGCAGGAAGAACGACCGCGCAGACGCCGAGTTCCTGGCGCGCCTGCTGGCCAGCCGCAACATCGTCGAGGTCTTCGTGCCGGACGAGGAGACCGAGGCGATGCGCGACGTGTCGCGCGTCCTCGAGGACATACGCGACGACCTCACCCGCGCCAAGCAGCGCCTGACCAAGTTCCTGATGCGCCACGGCCACGTCTTCGACGAGCGCAACGAGCGCGGCGAGCGCAAGAACTACTGGACGAGGGCCCACTGGGAGTGGATCCGCAAGATCGAGTTTGCCCAAGAGGCCGACGAGGACGCGCTGGCCTTCTACATCTCCGAGGTTCGCCACATCGAGGCCCAGAAGAGGCAGGTCGAGAACTACATCAGGAAGTACGCGCAGAAGGACCGCTGGCGTGGGCGCGTCGAGGCGCTGAGGTGCCTGAAGGGCGTCGAGACCATGACGGCGTTCGCCATCGTGGCCGAGGCCGGCGTGTTCAGCCGCTTCGACAGCGCAAGCGCCTTCGCGTCCTGGCTGGGGCTGGTGCCCTCCGAGCACTCGAGCGGGGAGAAGGTGTCGAGGGGCGGGATAACCAAGGCGGGTAACTCGCATGCGCGCAAGCTCCTCGTCGAGGCGGCCTGGCACTATGTGAACGCCTCGGCCAAGAGGAAGAAGGCCCCCTCCCCGGAAGTGCCCTTGTCCGTGGAAAACCACGCGGCACGCGCGACGAAGCGCCTCGTCGAGCGCAGAAGGCAGCTCCACCAACGCGGGAAGAAGCCCGTCGTCGCCAACTGCGCGACCGCCCGCGAGCTCGCCTGCTGGATGTGGGCAATAGGGCGCATGTGCGAGGGGACGATGTAAACGCCCCGCCGCAACCTCAGCTTCCCCTCCCGTCAGCGCGTCTCGAGGTCCGATAGGTCGTTGGGGTCGATTCCTGCTTTCTTTTTGTGCGCCGGAAACGGTACGCACGCCGGCAGATTCTTCGTCCGAAGGTGACGGCCCCAGCCGTAGCAACGGAATGCGATGCATCACCCGCGACATAAAGGGCGATGAAGGCGGTGCGCCTCTCCACATGGAAGCCGCCGTCGCCCGGCGGGTCGAACCCGCGGATACTAAACTGCAAACACGAGCGTCGAACAGACACGCCCATCTTTCGGATGCGACGGGTGGAGATATACGAAGGGCCAGGTCAGAATACCATTCTGGCTTGGCCCGATTTTGCCTCTTGACTTTGGTCTGCTCATACTAAAGAGAAAGAGCCTCCGTGCTAGACGGAAGCCCTTCCCTGCAACAAGGTACTATACCACTAGTGGCGGCTCTTTTCTTTGCGATGAAGCAAGAACATCAATAAGGATAGGAGACGTCATGTTAAGGAAAGTAAGGGATCTTATTGCTGTTGGGCCAGCAAACGGCCTGCTAGCTGCCTGGGGGTTTGGTTTCAAGGGCGTTCGTCCACACCTTGACTTCGGCACTGGCGAAGTCGACGGGCAGAGCGTCGAGTTGGTCATCAATCGAGATGCGTTTGCGGGTTACAGCGAGGAAGGCGTGACCAACTACGGTGAGTCGGTCACCGTCCATCACATCGGCGCAACCGATCGTACGTACGCATCATTCGAAGTGGGTACACCTGTTGAGGTCGAGATCGAGCGCGTGAATCCGCGCTGCTCCACGTTTTTCGACACGAAGCGTAGTAAGCACGTCGGTTATATCGCGGACCTCGAGTTTTACGGCAAGGTCAAGAAGGCGGCGAAGTAATGGGCGCGCCGCTAGGCGCGAGCGATCGAGTTGGACGGGATACTGATGTCACCCGTCCGACTTCAGATCGGTTCGCGGACAACTACAAGCCGCGCAATGCGTCGGCTTTCGTCTATGCTCTTATCGCTTTTCTTTTAGTAGCGGTTTGTTGCATTATGTTTAGCTTTGCAATCGGGTCTGACAATGTTGCATCCGCTTTGCCGCTTGCCCAAGATTATTTGAGCCAAGAAAGTGCGGAAACGATTTTGCGTATCGGGCTAGGGATGTTACTGCCGTGTGCGCTGTTGTTGTCGATCGAAATATGGCTGCGTCATTTCATGCCGATGCGCCATGAGGTCATCAACGATTTCGTGAGGGGCATGCAGAACTGCGGCGTGATTCCGCCAGACTTGAAGACGGATGAAATCAAGTGG
>JAFUBE010000649.1 GCA_017460365.1 Eggerthellaceae bacterium | reverse complement strand
GTCCGCGGCGCTGCCCCGGGCGGGCGGCACGTTACAGAAGCTTCTCCATCTCTAGGCGGTGGCGGAGGGCCTCCTCGTGGTTGCTGTAGCGCAGGGCGGTTTCGGGGGTGATGCGGCCTTCCTTGGTGAGATCGAACAGGCTTTGGTCCATCGTGCGCATGCCTTCCCGGGAGCCGGCAGCAATGACCGAGTCGATCTGATGCGTCTTGCGCTCGCGGATGAGGTTGCGAACCGCCGGGTTGGTCTTCATGATCTCGAACACGGGAACGACACGATCGTCGACGGTCGGTACGAGCTGCTGACACACGATGGCCTGCAGCACGAGCGACAGCTGAATGCGAATTTGCTGCTGTTGGACCGCCGGGAACGTGTCGATGATACGGTCGACCGTGCCGGCCGCGCTCGTGGTATGCAGCGTCGAGAACAGCAGCTGGGCTGTTTCGGCGGCGGTCATGGCAGTCGCCGTCGTCTCGGAGTCGCGCAGCTCGCCGAGCAGAATCACGTCGGGTGCTTGGCGCAGGGCCGAGCGAAGCGCCTCGCCGTAGGTAGCCACATCGGTCGGAATCTCGCGCTGCGTCACGATGCACGATCCGTGCTGGTGCACGTACTCGATAGGGTCTTCCATCGTGATGATGTGTCCCACGCGCTCATGGTTCAGCCGGTCGATGATGCAGGTGAGCGTTGTCGTCTTGCCTGAACCTGCCGGACCGGTGACCAGCACCAGGCCTTTCGACAGGCGCGACAGCCCGAGCACGCTTTCGGGGATGCCGTACTCCACCGGGTCAGGCAGGCCGAACGGGATCACGCGAACGATCGCAGACATCGATCCGCGCTGGCGAAACACGTTCGCACGGAAACGCCCGACACCTGCGATTGCGAACGAGAAATCCTCGTCGTGGTTCACGTTGTCTTCCATGATGCGGAAGTCGCGGTCGGCGAGCTCGTAGATGCTCTTCACGACCTCTTTCGTGTCGGCGGGCATGAGGGGGTTGCTGCCAACGCGTTTGAAACGGCCATTCGCTTCGAACGTCATCGGCTGGCCAGCGATGACGAAAATGTCCGACGCCCTTTCGTCGATCATGCTTTTCAACAGCGATATGAGCTCCATCGTGTTCCTCGTTTCGATTGGTTATGCGCCGCTCCACAGTGTGCCGCCCGCTGCAGCCTCCTGCTGGGTCGACGTCATCTTCCACTTGTCGATACGGTACGTTGCGTCATCCCGTATTGTAATGGCTATGCTCAGCTCGCGGGCGCCGTCGCAAATGAAATCGGCCGTGACGGATGCGCCGCTCACGCTCGCCGTGCATTCGACACGGCCGCTGCCTGCCGTGCGCGCCGCCTCGCAAGCTCCGTCGAGCGCGAGTTCGGCTGCGCGTGAAGCGCCTGCAACCGAACCGCCAGCCGCGCGCACGCCGGCAAGCGCGTCGTCGATGCTCGCCACGAACTCTTGCGCGGCGCGTTCGTTGGCATATAGCTGCTCGGTGGCGATTGCCTGGCGATCGGAATACACGCCGGTTGCATGCGATGTCGCTGCAGCGAGCACCGCGAGCACCGCCATGCAAACGACCGCGATCAGCGTGATCACCGAAATCGGCCCAATGCGAACGTTGACGTCGCGCGTCACTTTTATGTGCTTGGTCGGCTGCGGCGGCATCAGGACACCTCGCTCTCGTAACGCGAGGTGTCGAGCGAATACGTCGGCGCCGCGTCGGCTGCAGCATTCATATCGAATACGTCGATGTGAGCGCGGTGCATCGTGCCGCCCGCGCGTGCTTCGTCGGTAACCGTGCAGACGATGCGCAGGTCGCCAAGGACCGTTTCGTCTTGCACGTCAGACGGGTTGGCGGCGAAGTGCTCGGCGATGCTCGAGGCCGCGATGACCGCAGCGTCGCTCGTGCGGCTGGCGACGCTGCGGTTGAGCGCCGACGAGAACGTGAGCGTGAGCACCGCCAGCGACGCCGCCAAAAATACGAGCAGCAACACCGACTCCACGATGAACGCGGTCGAGTACCACGGCGATCGCTTGCGGCTCGACGTCACGCGATTGCTGGAAGGGGCGGGCATGCTAGGACGCACCTCCCTGATGGCTGCGAAGCGCGATGTTGGTCGCTCCCTGATCAGTGCGGATGACGAGCAATTCGCCGTGCAGTTCGAAATCGAACGTATTCGATTTGATGAGGGGCTGGGCGCGTTCGGGCGTGTAGGCTGCCCCGGCGATCGAGTACTCCTGCACAATGTTGCCCTGGTACAGGTAAATGCGCGCCTCGTACGCGCCGCCGTCGGCATCGCGTTCGGTCAGCACGAGCGCGCGGCCTTCAGGGCCGTTGCCGGTGCCGAGCGCGTTGGCGGCGTCGTTGGCGCGCACGTTGCTCGCGAGCAACCCCGCCTGCATGCGCGCCTTGTTGGTGTCGAGCTGGTTGTTCGCAACTGATTGGTACATGGCCACGCCAGCCGCCATACCGCACATGAGCACAACGAAGAAGATCGCAAGCAACACTGCGGTGAACGTGTGCGTGCCGCGTGTGCGCGACTGGGCGCTTTTGCCGCGTTCGAACGACGCGACGGAGTTGTAGTCTATTTGCATGCTCATCGCGCGGTCACCACCACCGACGGCATGATGTTATCGGCAAACCACTCATAGCTGACCGTGTAGTCGTCGTGGTTGATGACCAAGCCGTAATTGCGCTCGAGGTAGGCAAGCGACGACGGATACGAACCTTCGATCGAACAGCACTGTTTCGCCGCATTCATGACCGAGTCGCGCACCGACACGACCGCCTGAGCACGCGCCTGGTCCATAACAGTGAACAGGGCAAACGCGATAGCAACCGCAAGCGCAGCAACGATTGCCGTTATGGCGATGCGTTTCGCAAACCTGCGCCTTTCCTGTGCGTATGTCAACTCGTGGTACATGTGCCGTCTTCGCCCAAATTAACCGATTGAAGACATGATGCCGATGAGCGGAAGCATAACCGCGACAAGCGTTGCGCCCACGGCTATGGTGAGGAAAACCGCCAAGACCGGCTCGATGTTGTCGAGCTCGCGATCGATGAGCACGACGGCGTCGTCGAAGAAAGTGGACGACAACTGCATGAGCGTTTCGTCGACGGCGCCCGAACGCATACCGACGTTGAGCATGCGCGCATACAGCGGCTCGAACACGCCGTTCTCTTCGATCGCCTGGGTAAGGCTGCGCGGATTGTCGAGGTCGGACATGCTGGCCACGGCCGCGCGCAGCCGTTTGCGCAGCTGCGGGTTGTGAATCGTGCGCATGGCGCGCTCCATCGCCTCCTCATCGGGCACGCCAGACGACACGAGCGTGGCCAGCGCCCCGGTGAAGCGCGAAAGCGAAAGCTGGTAGGTCGCACGGCGGGTGCGTGGAACGTGGTCGAGGATGCTCATGACGCGCTGTTGGCCACCGACGGTCGACGTAATGACAACCAACACGAGAGCTACGACCGCACTTATAAGCATGATGATGAGGGCGGCCCAGCCGATTGTGGCCGAAATGCTGACGCTGAGATACGAGCGACCCGCAAGCGAGCCGGCCATGTTCACGTACACATCGGAGAAGACGGGCAGGATAAACGCCACCGTAAAACCCAGGATAATGCTCATGATGACGAGAAGCGCCGCAGGGTAGCCGACGCTGCTGCGCATCTTCTCGAACAGGCGATCTTCTTCGTCGTAGTAAATCTCCAGGTTGCGCATGATCTGCTCAAGATGGCCCGCC
>JAFUBE010000648.1 GCA_017460365.1 Eggerthellaceae bacterium | reverse complement strand
CCTTCGTGCCGTCCGCCACGCCGGAGTTGCCCTTGCGGCACACGACCTCCTGCCCCCACGGCGTGAGGATTCCGCAGCGGTCGGCAGCAATCGTCTTCTTGCTGGAGCTGTCGTAGGTAAGCGTCATCGCGTTGCGCTTGGCCAGCTCGTAGGCTACCTCGGGCGTCATCTCGCCGTCGCTTCCCCCGGCGGCCAGCACGCGGCGCGGGAACGAGCCCTCGCGCTGGTATATCGCCTCGAGCGCAGTCGCCACGTTGGACACCACCTCGCGCGCCCGCGCCTGCTGCGCCTTGCGCGTGGCGGACGAGAACGTCGTCATGCCAGCGCCGATCAGAATCGCAAGGATCCCGATAACCACCAGCATCTCTACGAGAGTAAAACCTCTTCTCATTCCAAACCTCCTAAACCCCCTAAACCTTCTACCTTCTTCCCTCTACCTTCTGCCTTTATCCTCAGTTGCTCATGTGCATGATGTCGTCGGCAATCCAGGCCTGCGCCGTGGCGCGATCCGTGCCGCTCAGCTGCGAAAGCTCCTCGTCGGTGACCCACGGGGGGAACGTCTTGCCGTTCGGGCCGGCCGACCACAGCGTGTACGACTGGTGCGGAGACGGCGAGTAGTAGTAGAACTCGTGCCCCCACCCGTCCTTGACCGTCTTGCCGTCGAGGAGGTACTGCTGCGAGTAGTTAGAACCTCCGCTCTGCGACTCGCCTGCCGAATAGAGCGTCGGGTTCGTGGTGTCTGCGGTGACGATCTGGGAACTGTAGTGGTCGTCGACGACGTTTACGCCATAGTATGTGCCGCCGCCCACGACTATCCCCTCGAGGTTCGGAAGCCAGCGCGCGCACGTCGCCTGCGAAGGCAGCGCCGCGATCTTCCAGCGGTCGTTCTGCATGTCGCTCAGCACGTCGTTCCAGCTAGCGTAAGGCTGCCCCGTCGAGAAGTCGCACGGAAGCTCGTTGTTCATGGTCCACTGCCTCTGCTGACGGAACAGCTGGCTGAACCCGCTGCTTGCACCGCGTCCCGACGAAACGTCGAGCATGACGAGCAGTCGCGGCATGAGATAGCTCAGCAGACCGAACTTGAAAACCTGCGTGCGCGACCAGGAGGGGTACTGGCCCTTGCCCTGCACCTGCGAATTGTCAGTCAAGGCGAAAAAGCCGTACTTCAGCGCCTCGTTGTCGCGGAACGCCTTGTATCGCTTTTCAGACGAATTCGCCTTCTCCATCAGCAGCTTCGACACCTCGTCAACATACTGCGCGATGTCCTGATTGGCGAACGGATAGCTCATGCCCACGGGCTGGCTGCGGCATGCGGCCTCCACGCGAGGCCAGGAAAGATCCTGTTCGTGCGTGCCGCCGCCCGACCCCGTTCCGACCTGCTGTATGCCGTGCCCGTCAACTGTATAGGTGTAGTCGCGGCTGCCGTGCAGCGCAACCGGCGGATAGCTGCCGTAGGCCGCGTAGTACCCCGAGAGGCAGTTCTCAAGACGCTGCAGACGGTTGACCGTCCGCGCCCTGGACGACGATTCCGAGCCGAGACTGCCAAGACGGAACGTGATCGGCATCAGCGTGACAATCACAACAACCACCACCAGCAGCTCGACGAGTGTAAAAGCCCTTCTCATTTCGCTGCGAATTATACCACAACAACCCGCCCTGCGGCAAGTGCGCACCGAACGCTGCCGATCGCGGAATCTG
>JAFUBE010000647.1 GCA_017460365.1 Eggerthellaceae bacterium | reverse complement strand
GCGGCGTACCGGCTGAGCACCCATTCCCGCTTATCGCACGAGGACGCGGAGGGCGGCGGCTTGGTCGTCGATGACTTGGGAGATCAGGGCGAGCATCTCGTCGCCTTCGGCGGCGGCGCGCCAGGCCAGCGCGTCGGACGCGCCCCCGAGCGCGGCGGCAGCCTGGGCGATTGCGTCGGCGACGGCAATGGGAATGGAGCCGGCGGCGGGGGTTGTCTCGTTCATCGGGCGCTCCCTTCTGCGGGACGCCCGGAATCGTTGCAGGTAGAGGGCACCCGCTGTGCGCCAACACAACGGAAGCCGCCGCAGGCGTGCAACCATTACGCAGATGCCCTCACGCCATGTTGCAGGGCCCGCAGTGCTTATTCCGTTGTGTTGGCGCCCCCATTATCCCACAGCAGAGCGCCGCTTCACGCTGGGAGAGCGGACCGCCGTCCAGCACCCATCCCGTCACCGCCCCGTATCCCGTGTCCGGCGTGCCAAGTTTGCGGAGGCGATGCGGTCGCAGGAAACAGTGACGCCGCTGGCGCGGCTATAGAAGAAACCCGCCGCTTTCGCGGCGGCGGCAAGCTCAAGAGCTTGCCCTACGGACTCTCCCGAATGCGCTGGCATGACCGATGGGGACGGCCCCGTAGGGGCAGCTCTTGAGCTGCCCGCCGCGCGCCAGCGCGGGGTCCAAGGCAGCGCCGGAGGCGCGTCACCGTCTTCCGCCGAAGGCGATGCCGGCATCCCCGGCGGGGCGCTCCCACAGGGGCGGCAAGCTTGCGCGATGTGGCGCAATTCGCATTGGAAAAGTAAACCGCCGTCCAACATCCGTCCCGACATCGCCCCGCATCCCCTGTCAGGTTTCCCCTGTCCAGCTACGCAATCCGATGCTGCGAGAGCACCTCACCGAGAAGTTTTTCCCACCTGCCGCGCGCCGCCGAGCAGCAGGCACATCTTGCCCGGCCTGTCCTTCCACTCGGCAAGTTCGCTTTCGATTTTTCGGTCTAGCATCCTCACCTCGGCTTATGCAACTTTTTTTGGGGAATATGACACTACTTATGCAATTATTTTAGGGGAATATGATACCAGACATGCAACTTCTTCGACGTCCGGGGTCGCCCAAAGCTCCGCGCTCGAAGGCCTCAGGCCCGATCGAGGGCGGCAACGGCGTAGATGGGAAGGTAGAGCACGTCGCCGTCGCCCTCGACGTTGCATTCGGCGAGCACGTAGGCCTCGTCGATCTGGTAGCCGCCCACGGCGAGCGCGTTGTCGAGCGCGGCATGGGTCCTATACCCCCTGCCCGACTTCACCTCGAAGGCGATGACGGCCCCGTCGCCGCGCTCGGTGACGATGTCGAGCTCGCCGATGCCCTTCTTCGTGAAGTAGCTCAGGGGAAAACCGCGCGCGCTGAGCTCCTGGGCGACGAAGTTCTCGTAAACGCCGCCGAGGGCGGCCTTGGCGCGCCCGTCGAGCAGGTCGGCCGCGTCCCTCTTCAGGAACGTGCCCGTGAGGAGCCCCACGTCGTTCGAGAACAGCTTCAGCAGCTTGCGCTGATCGTTCACGACGAGGGGGTACGCGGGCCTCGAGACGTTGTAGGCCGGAAGGGCCACCCCCGCAGCCGCGAGCCAGAGGAAGTCGTCGGCGACCTGGTCGTGCCTGCGCACGTCTTCGATGTCGGAGAGATTGAAACGGCGGTTCTGCTTCGACAGCTCCGCCGGAATCAGGTCGTAGATGTTGCGTATGACGAGCCTGCGGCCCTTGGGCGCGTACTTCGTGATATCGATGCCGTACTGCCGCCGTATGTCGGCTTGCACGGTGCGCGAGGCATCGATGCCGTTGGTTGCGATGTAGGCGTTCACGGCATCGGGCATACCGCCGACGAGCAGGTAGCGGCGGAACAGCTGCAGCATCCGCTCGTGCAGGAAGTCGGGGACGGGGCGCGCCGTCACGACCGCCTCGCGCACCGCGTCCCAGGCGGCTGGAGCGAGTCCCGACGCCCAGGTAAACTCCTCGAAGTCGAGCGGACGCATCTCGACCTCTGTGACGTAGCCAACGGGAAACGAGCGTATGTTCTCGAGCATCACGCCCAAAAGCGACCCCGAGAACGCGTAGTCGTATGCGCCCTCGGCCACCAGGTACTTCGCGAAGGTGATCACCTCAGGGCATTCCTGCACCTCGTCGATGATGACGAGCGTATTGCCCGGGACGAGCGGGGCGTCGGCCATGACGCCGATGCGGAAGGCGAGGTCGTCGGCGCTCGACGCCTGGGCGAACGACCTGCGTGCGGCGGGGTTCTCGATGAGATCGAACTTGACGACGTTCGCGTACGCCCTGCGACCGAACTCCTCGAGAAGGTACGTTTTCCCGACTTGGCGCGCGCCCGTGACCAGCAGGCCGTGGTTGTCCGACCGGGCCCTCCACGCCTCGAACTGGCTGAGCGCTTTGCGTTGCAACATGGCATGATCCTCACTCGACGGGATTTTATTCAACCAGTTTACCGCACTCGTCTGAATTTTCTTGAGGCAATAGCATCATTCGTCCCGGTTTGCTCAATCGGCCCAGCATTTTCGTCTTCGCTTGAAGTGTACTTGTCAAGCTCGAGGCCCCTTGAACCCCGCATTGCACCGTGAAGCGCCGATGCGGGCTTGCCCCGCCGCAGGTGAACCCCTTGATCACGCTGCGATTCGGCGCCCATGGCACACCGCCGCAATCGGCGCGGTGCAAGGCGGGCGCATCGTGGCGCTCGCGGGTGTGTTTCACAAGATAGATCTTTCGACATGGGACTGCGGTGAGAAGGATGCGTTTCTCGATCCGCGGCGTTTGTCGCGAAGGTTCGCTGAGCTTTGCGAGCGCGTCAACATAGTCGATGACAAGGGCCATCGCGCGACTTTCCACGTCTTGAGACACACATTCGCCACCTCCGCCTTGCGGGTGGGGGTCGACGTTCGCACCCTTGCGGATCTGCTCGGCCATGCGCGCGCCGATATGACGCTTAACGTGTACGCAGCTTCCGACGGAGCCGCCAAGCGCATAGCCGCAAACAAGATGGAAAAGGCGTTTAATCTGGTCGGATGAGTTGCTACGCGTAATATGGGAGCAAACCGAACCGCATCGCGCGGCCTTCCTAAAACGAAGCCTTCTGGCGCGAAGCTCTGGCCTCCGTCCCGAGAGCTGGGCCGCTGGGGGTCAGGCCCCGGGTGGCGCATCTTGGAAATCGAAGAACGTGCGGATGTCCACCTCGTAGAGGTTGGCGAGCGCGTAGAGCGTGCTGAGCTTGGGCGCGCGGCGGCCCTGCTCGATGTAACCGATTGCGACGCGCGACATTCCCAGTATTTCGGCCACGTCTTCCTGCAAAAAACCCAGCGACAACCTGACCTGCTTGATGCGGGCGCCCAGCTGCGATTGGAACATCTCGTATTCTTGGCTTCTCATACAAGAAATCGTAGGGAAGGCTAGGACTTCGATGCTTACTACCAGTTATCGTCATGGGAATCTTGGACAAGATTAACGCACCTGTAGGTTCACGATGTTCAATGCGGAGGGGATGCGGCGAGCGGCATCGCGCAAGCTGTCCACTTGGTCGTTCACCACGTCGGCGAGCATCGCGAGCATGTCGTCGTCTTCAGCGACTGCGCGGAAGTAGAGCGCCTCACCCACTCCGGCGAGCGTGCGAGCGGTGGACAAGATGGAGTCGGCCAGTTCAACGGTTGCCTCGTCGTTATTGTGCGGCATTGTCTGCTCCTTACCGAACACTTCAGCGGCGGAAAGACAGAGGACACCCGCAGGTCGCCAAACCAACCGCAGCCGAACTCTCGTTCGAAACACCCGATTAAGCGGGTGCCCTCACACCCGAGAGTTTGGCTTGCGAGTATTCGGTTGGTTTGGCGTGCCTATTATCTCACATGGTTCAGGAACTGGCTCTCGCGAGTGCGCGCCATTTCGTATCAGATAAGGCCAGCGTCGGGCGCGGCCTCGAGAGCGTGCAGGCTATTGCGCTGTGAGAGGCTACTTTTCACGACCTAGTGCTGCGTTCAGCAAATAACTGCCCGCCAGACTCGTCTATTCGCCCCGTGGAGCGTTCAAGAAATCTTGAAGTAGCAACGCCTTGCGCCTTCGATTTCTTTCGCGCCCCACGGAACGAATATCCTTCGTCTGGCGGGCAGTTATTTGCTGAACGCAGCACTAGCCAATTAGGTGAAGGATGCGCCAAGACGCTCAGCAACAGCCCCAGGCTGTCCAGATGGCGCCTGAGCTCAGCCTCGGTCATGACCAGGCAGATCTCCAGCCCGCGCACGAGGATCATGACGTTCACGAGCAGGCAGCTCACCGCCATCACGATGACCCTGAGGAATGCCATGACGACCACGCCTATCGCGACGCCGCCGTTGGCGACCCCCTCGGCGGCCGTGTTGCGATCGGCCACCTGGGGCATGAGGGGTGCGACCCCGCCGACAAGCCTGAAAGCGAAGCTCTTTTAGCGCTTCACCTTCGCCGACTTGGCGGCCGAGTAGGCGCCGAAGTGCTTCGTGCCGTCCACGGTCTTGTAGGCGCGGACCTTGCAGGTAACCTTCTTGCCTTTGGCGAGCTTCGAGAGGACCTTGCTCGCGGCTTTCGCATCCTTCACGAGCACGGTCTTCGCGGATTGGCCCGCCACCTTGTAGCGGATCTGGTAGCCGGTGGCGCCCGCCGCGACCGCATTCGCGTTCGACCACGACACCGTGGCCTTGCCCGCCTTCGCCGACTTCACCGACACGCCGGCGACCTTCGCGGGCTTGATGACGAACGCCACGTCCTTCGTGCCGGTGTAGTCGCCTATGCCGGAAATCGTGACCACGGCCTTGCCGGCGACCTTCTTGCTGGAATAGCCAACCGTGTAGTCGGTCCCCTCGACAAGCGCTTCGCCCGCGTAGGTCACCGTGACTTCGGGTTTGATCGCGCTGCCGGTATAGGCCTGGTCGGCGATGGTGGCGGCGCAGTCGGAGAGCGCGACCTTCGACGAGCCCGTGCCAGACTCTCCGCCCGAAGACGGATTCTCCGACGAACCCGACGCTGTCTCGTCAGTCGCCGCAAGGCCGTCGACCGGGTTCGAGCCCGAATACGTCGTTGAGCCGATGGTCAGCGTATGCCCGTTGTAGTTGATCTTGCCGCCACCCGAAACGCTGCTCACGTACGAGTCGCCGCTGAGGACCCAGAGGCTGTCCGAGTCGATCGTGACCGCCACCGCCTTGAAGTTGTTGCTGCCAGCCCCGTCGTCTATCTTGCCGGAAAGCGACGACCCGCCCGCGAGATTGAGCTCCAGGCTCGAAGCCGAGCTCGATTCGCTGCTCGCCGCAGAGCTCACGATGACGTCGCCCTCGAGCACCTGGCCCGTCGCATTCACGGTCGCAGCGTTCGCGTTGCCCGACCATCCGTCGTTGGCGACCGAGAGCAGCACGCCGTCGCTGTCGTTGTTGGCGATCGAGACCCCGTTCAGGTCGATTTCGGCGCTCGTGTTCGTGACGTGGAAGACATGCCCGTTGTTGCTCGTGAGCTTCCCGCCCGTCATCGAGAACACCGAGTCGGTTCCCGTGGCGTCACCCGACATCGACTGGTAGATCATGATGGAATCGTAGAACTGCGCTTTTCCGTTCTTTTCCGTGTTGCTCGCGGTCAGGTCGCAGTCGGTGAGCGCGATCGAGCCGTTGCCCTCGATGCACGTGCCCTCGGACGCTTTCGAGACGAGCGTCGCGTTGCTCACTTCCACGTCGGCCGTCGAGTAGATGGCGGGGGATCCCGTGCCGCTCGATGTGTACGTGCCGCCGTCGACCGTGACCCAGCCGCCGCCCTTGTCGGTGCGGATCGGCGCCGACGAGCCGCCGCTCGTGGTCACGGTGAGGTCGCTAGCGTTGGTTGTGCCGCCGTAAGTCGTCATGATGCCGCCCGAGCCCTGGCCAGTCGTGGTGATGATCGTGCCCGAGATGTTCACGGTCGTGCCATCGCCGGTCGCGTTGGTCTGGCCGCTGTTCTCGCCGTATGAGAACACGCCGTTGGCACCGGCGGCGGTCGTGTTCACGGTGCCGCCCGTGATCGTGGTCGTGCCGCCGCCCTTGCACATGACGGCCGAGTTTATGCCGTAGAAGCTGTAATCGTCGCTGGCTGAAGTGCCGCCGCTCTTGGTGACCGTGGGATTGGTCAGCGCAACGGCGTCGGAAGTGCTCACGAGCAGCGCGTTCTGATCGGCGGTGGTCGATGCGTAGGTCTTTCCCGATTGCGTGGTGGCGCTCGTGATCTCGGTGGCGCCGCTCCAAGCCCCGCTTGCTGACGAGTTGCCGCCGTTACCGCCGCTGGCGCCCCCGCCGGGAGGAGCGCTCG
>JAFUBE010000646.1 GCA_017460365.1 Eggerthellaceae bacterium | reverse complement strand
GTGGCGTGCGCGGTACCGCATATCTTCCTCGAAAAATGACAGATCGTGTCTGACGTGAAGTGGCACATCGCTATTCTCAGATTCTCAAGTAATATGGCAGAAGAATTACCCCACTTTGGGTCTGGCAGTAAGTGGGGTAGTGGCCGCCGTTTGGAAGGGGATTAACTGTGCGCAGAGCAGCGATTGACATTGGAACGGTGACGTGCCGTCTGCTGGTGGCCGACGTGGGCGAAGACGGGTCGGTCGACGAGCTGCGCCGTGAAACGGTGATCTGCAACCTGGGCGTGGGCGTCGACAAGACGGGACGTCTGGCCCCCGAGTCGATTGAGCGCGTGGGCACGGCGATCGAAGGGTTCGTCGCGGCGATGCGCGAACTGCAGCCCGAAAGCGGCGAGGCGATCCCCGTGAAGGCGGTTGCCACTTCGGCTTCGCGCGACGCCGAAAACGCAGCCGATTTCAAGGCGCGTCTCGCGCAGGCGGGGCTGTCGCTCGACATCATTCCCGGCGAGCGCGAAGCGGCGCTTTCGTTCGCGGGAGCTTCCTCAGCGTTTCCCGGCGAGCGGGTCGTCGTGCTCGACGTGGGTGGTGGATCTACCGAGATCATCGCAGGTCAGGCCGGTGGCGTGCCCGATCGCGCTCACTCTTTCAACGTGGGGTGCCGCCGCGTGACCGAGCGTTTCTTCGAGCAGGACCCTCCGAGCGCCGACGACCTCGCGCGCGCCGCCGCGTGGATTCGCGAAGAGTTCGCGGCTTACTTCGACGAGCTGCGCGCCGCAGGGTTTCTTGGCGGGCGCATCGTGGCGGTTGCCGGCACGGCGACGAGCGTCGTGTCGATGCGCGAGCAGATGGTCGAATACGACAGCAGTCGCGTGCACCACGCGGTCGTTACGCGCGCCGACATCGACGCCGCGCTCGATCGACTTGCGCACATGACCTGCGACGAGCGCCGTCACGTGGTCGGCCTCGACCCCGGTCGCGCTCCGGTCATCGTAGCCGGGCTGCTCATCCTGCAGCAGATCATGGAGCTTGCCGGCGCCGAGTCGTTCACCGTGAGCGAATGCGACATCCTGCACGGCATCATCCTCGATACCTTATAATGTACAAGTCTACCGCGGGGGCGTGGCGGAATTGGCAGACGCAGCGGACTTAAAATCCGCCATCTTCGGATATGTGGGTTCGAGTCCCACCGCCCCTACCATTGTCGTCGGCGCCCGAAGCGGGGCGCCCGAGCGCCCAGGCGCGATTCCCGCGACTCGAACCGATGAGGTCGAAACGCGTCAAGAAAACAGCCCAGCGGGCTGTTTTAGCGTTTCGGGCGGAGCGCTTCAGCGCGGAGCCGTCATTTCGCGAAGCGAAATGGAGTCCCACCGCCCCTACCAGGATAGTTTGCGTTAGAAGAAAGGTGCCCGAACGTTCAGGCGCGATCCGTACGACTCGAACCGATGAGGTCGATTTCCGTCAAGCGGAAGCGCCGGCGGCGCTTCCGTAGGAAATCGGGGCGGAGGCTTCAGCCGGAGCCCGTGATTTTCCGCGCAGCGGAAAATCGTGAGTCCCACCGTCCCTACCATTACTGTCAACACTCGCAGTGTGACACTTCTCGTCAGACACGAAGTGTCATTCTTTGAGGAAGGCATGCGGTAC
>JAFUBE010000070.1 GCA_017460365.1 Eggerthellaceae bacterium | reverse complement strand
TCTGACGGGAAGTGTCACACAAGTTCGAGATAGGGGAGAACATGGCAGAAAACATACGGGTTCGGTTCGCGCCTTCGCCGACAGGGCGCCTGCACATCGGCGGCGCGCGTACCGCGATCTTCAACTGGGCGTTCGCGCACGCGATGGGTGGCACGTTCATACTGCGCATCGAGGACACCGATCCGGAGCGCTCGACCGAGGAAAACGTGGCTGTCATCTTGAACGCGATGAAGTGGCTCGGTCTCGACTGGGACGAAGGCCCTGAAGTGGGCGGTGAAGCCGGTCCGTATTTCCAGATGCAGCGTATGGGCACGTACGCCGAGGCGCTCGAGCGCTTGAAGGAACGCGGTGCGGTGTACCCGTGCTTCTGCACGAAGGAAGAGCTCGACGCCAAGCGCAAGGCCGCCGAAGACGCGGGCCAGGCCTACGAGGGCTACGACGGAACGTGCCGCGACCTCGACCCGGCCGAGGCGGCGCGGCGCATAGAAGCCGGAGAGCCGCATGTGTGGCGCTTGAAGGTGCCGCGCGACCATGGCCCCATCGAGTTCGATGACGCTGTGTACGGTCACACGAGCTTCCCGGCAGACGTGATGGACGATATGATCCTCGTGCGCACCGACGGCAGCCCCACGTACAACTTCGCGGTGGTCTGCGACGATTCCTACATGGGCATCACGCACGTCAGCCGCGGCGACGACCATCTGTCGAACACGCCGCGCCAGATCCTCATCTACGAAGCGCTCGGGCTTCCCATTCCCACGTTCGCGCACCTGTCCATGATTTTGGGCCCCGACGGGAAGAAGCTGTCCAAGCGCCATGGTGCCACGAGCGTGGAAGAGTATCGCGACCGCGGCTTTTTGCCCGACGCGATGGTGAATTTCCTGGCGTTGCTCGGCTGGTCGCTCGATGGCGAGACCACTATTATGAGCCGCGAGACCATATGCACGGAGTTCTCGCTCGACCGTATCACCAAGAAAGACGCCATCTTCGACGAGACGAAGTTGAACTGGATGAACGGCCAGTACATTCAGCAGGCTGGAGCCGAGGCCTGGACGCAGGCCGCCGAGCCGTGGTTGGTCGAGACGGTTGCGCTCGGCCGATCGGTGCCTGAGGGTGCAAACGTGGTGCCCACGGCCAACCCGTCGGATCCGAATGCGCCGCAACCCGAACCCGTGCAGATCACCGATGCCGCTCGCGAAGCCGCTGCGGCCGAGGTCGAGGGTGGCCTGGGCTACTTCGAGCGCGCCTACCCGCTCGTGGCCGAGCGCCTGCAACGGCTCGATGAGATTCCCGACAAGCTTGCCTTCCTGTTCTGGGGTGCGAACTGCCGCCTCGACGAGAAGAGCGTGAAGAAGGTGCTGCTGAAGGACGGCGCGCGTGCCGACGAGGCCATTGCCGCATGCCGCGAAGTGCTTTCCGACGAGGCGAACCCGTGGGAAGCGGCCGTGCTCGAGGAAAAGTGCCGCGCGCTTGCCGAGCCGCTCGACATGAAGCTAAAGAACCTGTTGCAGCCGCTGCGCGTGGCCGTATGCGGCAACATGGTGTCGCCGCCGCTGTTCGAAGCCATCGAACTCATGGATCGCGCCGATGTGCTCGCCCGTATCGACGCCGTCGTCGCCAGGGTGTTTTAGATGCTTGGCGCCGATTGCTCGATCGATGAGGTGCGCGAACTGTTCGGTCGCGACCGGTTCGCCACCGAAGCTTGCGCCTGCCGCGTAATCGAGGCGTCGCGCGGTCATGCGGTGTGCGAGTTCGACATCGCGGAAAGGCACCTCAACGCGATGGGTGCTGTCATGGGAGGCGCGATCTTCACGCTGGCCGACTTCGCGCTCGCTATCGGCTGCAACCTGGGTGAGCAGCCGACCGTTTCGGTGAGCAACACGATCGAGTTTTTCAGCGCCGCGAAAGGCACGAAGCTCATCGCGACTTGCACATCCGACAAATCGGGCAGCAGCCTGGGCTTCTACACGGTCGACGTGACCGACGACCTCGGCACGCCCGTCGCCAAGATGACCGCCACCTGCTTCCGCCGCCCCAAGTAGGCCGCCGCCCCGCTTCCCGCCAGACCCGAACCGGGGCGATCCCGCGGACTACCCCACTTCCTGCCAGGCCCAAAGTGGCGCCTACCCGCCAAGTGCCCCACTTTGGGTCTGG
>JAFUBE010000645.1 GCA_017460365.1 Eggerthellaceae bacterium | reverse complement strand
GATCGAGTCCCAGATTCATTGAGTTAACACCCGATCCAGCATCGTATCCGCTCTCTGTGCACTAAGTGGAGCGGGCGACGGGAATCGAACCCGCGTTAGGAGCTTGGAAGGCTCCGGTTCTACCATTGAACTACGCCCGCTTGCGCGAGGAGTATTGTACCGCACCTTCTGAAGAATTGGAAACGGAATGAAGGGCCAAGTGGGCTCCGCGCTCGGTGGGGGTTGTAAAGGGGGCGGCAGCCCCCTTAAATACATAGGGAGGGGCGGCTTGCCGCCGCCCCGACAGACTTTGGAGCGATGCGGCACGGCATCACGCAGGCCGAATAAAGACGTGTCTCCCTAGGAGCGTGAGTGTCATCGTTCTATGTTGCTGGCGTCGCATAGGCGTTCTCCGTCCATCCTGCTGGGGTGTTGCGATATCGTCTTTTGGCAAATTAGCTTATGCCCAAGTTCTCGGGATCCATGGCGCCTCTTTCAACCGGCACAACGGGTCGTGCAGCGTGGCGTTGCACTTCGTTTCCATCATATACGACCTCCGCGCTATTCAAATCGTTGGGCCCACCACAAACGGAACCACGTCAGGCTTTCTCGAAGACCTGCATCTCGACACTCTTGGCATGCACCTCAGCAGGACCCAATCACCCGCGCTGGCACACCTGCGACTATGTAACCGTCGGGTACGTCCCTGGTCACGACAGCGCCGGCCGCCACGACCGCACCCCGCCCCACGCGTACACCAGGCATGATCGTCGCACCGGTGCCGATCCACGCCTCATCGCCTATCTCGATGGGGGCCGTCAAGTAACGCACACGGAAGCGCTCGGCTGCGCCAACTGGATGCGACACGGTGAGCAGCATGACCCTAGGCGCGATGAGCACGCGGCTGCCTATGTCGATGCGGTCGTTGGCAAGGAAGAGGCAATCGTAGTTGACGAACGACCCCTCGCGTATGGACACGCGGGCACCGCCGTCGACGCGGAACGGCTGGCGCACCACAACGTCGTCGCCCACGTAGCCGAGGATGCCGCGCAGCGCTTCGAGCGCATCGGCCGGCTCGTCGAACACGGTGGCGTTGCAGTCATCCAGGCGTCTGTGCGCGTCCGCATCGGGAGTCGTCGGGCGCTGGCCGAACGTCGTGAGCGGTGCGACGGCGGCGTGCACATTCAATCGCGTCGAACCGAGTTCGCGTCCCGCTTCGATACCGTCATGCATCGTGAATCCCTCCCACCTTGCTTGGAGCCCATTTGCTCGTAAACGATGCCGGAGCACCCTTCTCGCAGGCGCGGCCTCTTCATCGCTCGGTCCAGGGAAGCTTGATATTCGGAAGGTCCAGCGCTTGCACATCCTGAAGGTCGTACACGATCCCGTTGTCCTCGAGCTCTTTCAGGAACGCGTCCACCACGATGGGATTTGAAAAATGCTGGATAAAATCGAGCGTGAATCGCCCGCTCACAGCCGAAACCTCGACGAGCAAGCCATTGGACGCAGAGGACGTCCACGCCCTGAAATCGCGGATGTAGCGTTCGGCTTCCTTGTAGTTTGCCTTCCCAACATAGCTTACGGTGGCTGTGACGAGACGTCTCGTGAGCGCATTGATGGAAGACATCACCTCGAGCCGTTCTTGGTCGCTTTCCTTCGAAAGGATCATGCGGTTCATCCCGGCGTTGGAGGCCGCGCCCGCAAGCACGGTCTCTTCCAAGGTCTGGGCAAAGACCATGCCCGGTAAATCGTGCCCTGCCTTTCGAGGGGCCAATCGCGCATCTCGTCCTTGTATTCCAGCATCACCCCGCCAATCAGGCTCTGGTGCGCCAGCGGTGCGCCAAGCGCATGCCTCTGGTTCACGCAAAGAGCGATTCGAATGACGTCTTGCGCATCCGGGAACAACCTTGCAATGGCCCGGCTGAGCAGCAGGGAAACCATAGTCGCCGGGCTTCCGTCGTTATCGAGCGTGAACATCATGAATTCAGATTCGGAGATAGCGATGCTGTACACGGTGCTTCGCCGATCGTCTTCGAGGCCAGCCGCGTCGATGACGTTCAGCGCGGCGGGTACGTCGTTGCGCGACGGAGCTGGAAGGTCCGACCTGCTCGCCACGGGATCGGCCCACTCCTCTTCGCAGATTTCATCCCCAACCAGCCGGATGCCCTCATCGCTCAGCTCGACGCCATACCGCTCGGAACAGTAATAGTAGAGAAGCGTTCTCAGCACCTCATACGCGCCCGTCCCATCCGTCAAACCGTGAAACACGTCGAGGATGATCCAGTTGTCCTGCCAGCAAAACGCGATCATGTGGAAATTCGAATCCGCCGAATTCAGCTCCACGCCATGGAGCGAGTTCGTGACGACAACGGGACGATGGTTTTCCGCAAAGTAGAACTCGCCATCCCTTCTCTGCAGTTCTACGCAGAAATAAGGGTACCGTTGCATGGCGGTGTCCACGGCATGGCGAAAAGCATCCGAATCGATCAGGTCACGCATGCGAACCCGACACCTGATCACATGGGGGTTCTCCCTACTCGTCACATACAGCGGACGTGTCTCCGTGAATAGCTTCTGATCCATTTGCCTCACCGTAGCCCTTCTTAGGAAACGAGTCGCGAGACCGCCCTGCAACTCATTCTGTGGCGGAACTCGTTTCGCACGCAGGCCATGATACCGCCCTATAAGAAACGGGTGCAACACCCGATGGAATTCGATTGCCCTGACGCAGGTCGTCGTTACTGGTTGCTACTGGTCAAGGGTCAGTCAGAACGGGTGCATGCCATGCTCAAACAGTCCTCGCTTCGCTTCGCTCGCTGCGGAACTGCGCGTGGCGTACCGCGCTGACCGGGGGCCGGACACAGCGAACTGTTGCGGATAAAGCCCGCCGCAGGAACTTCTATCAGGTTTAACCCGCTCACTCTGGTTCCAGCTGCTACAATGCGAGATACCACGTTGCAGCTTCCTTTTCGGGAGATGCGGAAAACTGAATACGAATCGCCGCTGAAACGATTGGCAGAAGGGCATCTGCCTTTTGAGTCGTTTCGGTGCGCGATGTTCGCGTTTTCCGCATAGCTCTGCAGCGTGGTAACTGCGGCGGATGCTCTTCTTCTGCGACAGACATCTCCGCGATACCTATCAGACGGCGCATCGCGCCCCGGCAGCTGCGGAGGTCGAACATGAAAGCCCAGCCGAAGCTCCTATCCGTTCTCCTATCGTTAATCCTCGCCATCGGCCTCATGCCCCTGCCGGCATTTGCCGGCGACGCTATCGTGGCGGGCGATTCCGAAATCCTTGCGGAGACCCTTGCAACGCAATCGGCGGCCCATACGCAGGCCGAGGCTGTAGCATGGGCCCAGGCAAGAGCTAATGAGCACTGGGAGATCAATGATGGTTCCGGTTGGACTCAATGCACCGAATTCGTTTGGGCGTATTACGATTATCTGAGAGGCGGCCATGTTGGCGGCCATGCCTACAATTATCTTAGCGATTCTTATGGCGCTTGCCCGTATTCCGAAGGATGGACCAGGCCCGCAACAAGCACGGTGCAGCCAGGGGATATCGTTATATGGGATGCCAACAAGAACTTCAGGGCTGATTGGACAGACTATGCCGGTAATGTAGGCCATATCGGCGTGGTGATTAGCGTGAACGGCAACAGCATGGTCACTGCGGAGTCAAACGCAGGCGAAGCTCGAGGAGCTTGTGGCTATAAGTACAATAGGGAAGTCTCGTGCATTAGCGGATTAATCCGACCTGACTGGCCAGGCGATACGCGAACAATCCCAACAGGCTCAGAGATGTCGAGCGGGTATGACCGCACCATCCCCAATGGGGATTATGCAATTGTCATGTCATCGACGCTGACAGCCGATCGCTTGTACTATCTCGACATAAGCGGTGCGGATTATCCAGCTGCTGATCTTACGAATATCTCAATTTATTCCACGACCGGCAAGCCGCAGGACCTTCCAGGATGCGATCTGTGGTCCGTAAAGTACCAAGACGGCTTCTACACCATTACACAAAAGGGAACCGGTATTTCTCTAGATGTAAACGGCGGAAGCGTAAACATCGATTCGAACGTTCAAGCATGCTTTAGCAACGGCACGCCCGCCCAGAGGTGGGCGATTTCGAAGAACGGGGATGGATACCGCTTGCAGGCCAAGTGCAGCGGCTACTCCCTCGACGTGGAGGGCGGAACCGTGGCCGACGGCACCAACGTCCAGGTCCACAGCTCCAACGACACGGCCGCCCAAAGCTGGAGCTTT
>JAFUBE010000644.1 GCA_017460365.1 Eggerthellaceae bacterium | reverse complement strand
CACTTCCTGCCAGACCCGAAGTGGGGTAATTCTTCTGTATTCATAGTAATTTGAAAATTACCCCACTTCGGGTCTGGCAGTAAGTGGGGCAGTTCCGCAAGGAGCCGAATCGCGTCTGACGAGAAGTGTCACACCTACCGTACTAGAACAACAGCATGTCCGGGTTGTAGTCGACTTCGTCGGAATCGATGAGGTCGTGCACCAGCTCGTAGGTGTCGCGGGCGATCATGAGCTCTTCGTCGGTTGGAATGATGACGATCAGCACTTCCGATTCGTCCGTCGAGATCTCGCGTTCGCGCGGTCCGGCCATGTTCCGCTCGTTGTCGAGCACGATGCCCATCGTCTGCAGGCCGGCGAAGATCATGCGGCGCATCTTGGCGCTGTTCTCCCCCACACCGCCGGTGAGCACGATGCAGTCAACGCCGCCCATAACGGCCATGTACTGGCCGATGTACTTCTTCGCGGAGTTCGAATACATCTCGTAGGCGAGCAGCGCCCGCTCGTTTCCACGATCGGCTTCCTCGTCGACGCTGCGCAAATCGTTGCTGATGCCCGACACGCCAAGGAGTCCCGAGCGCTTGTTCATCAGGTCGTCCATTTCCTGTGGGCTCAGACCCTCTTTGTCCATGACGTACGTCACGATAGCCGGATCGATCGACCCGCAGCGCGTACCCATCATAAGGCCGTCGAGCGGCGTCATGCCCATCGACGTGTCGACGGCGATGCCATGGTCGACCGCCGAAATGGAGCACCCGTTTCCCAGATGGCAGGTGATCAGCTTCAAGTCGCGCAAGTCTTCCTCGAGCAGGTCGGCAGCACGCTCGGCAATGTATCGGTGCGACGTGCCATGCGCTCCGTACTTGCGAATCGCATACTTCTCGTACAGCTCGTACGGAAGCGGGTACATATAGGCCTTCGGCGGCAGCGACTGGTAGAACGACGTGTCGAAAACGGCGACCATGGGAGTGTCGGGCATGTGGTGCTGGCAGCCGCGGATGCCCATGATGGCCGCCTTGTTGTGAAGCGGCGCGAGCTCGGCCATCTCGTCGATCTTGGCAATGACGTCTTCGTCGATGATCACCGACCGGTCGAAGTACTTTCCGCCTTGGACGATGCGATGTCCTACCGCATCGATTTCCTCGAGCGAGTCTATTGCTTTCGTGGGGCCACTCGTGAGCGTCTCGAGCACGACGGCGACCGCCTGGTCGTGATCGGCCATCTGGGTGTGAATGCATATCTCATCCGAATCGAGACCGTGCTTGTGCATAGCCTCATCTGAACCAACGCGATCGCAAAGCCCCTTTGCGAGAAGTTCCTGCGTCTCGACGTTTATGAGCTGGTATTTCAGCGAAGACGAGCCGGCGTTGATTACGAGTACGTTCATGTGTCGCCCCCTTTGCTCACATTTATAGTCGTATATTTTAACGGCAAGACGAACATTTCACTGGCATCGAACGCCCCATTCGGCAAGCGGTCTTATCCCCCAATGCACGTCGGCCGATGCCCGCCTCCCGCCGGGCATAAGGTGAGCGGCTACCCAGGTTACGACAACGTGGAATCACGTTCGGCGTCGTCTTTCTCGCCCGAGAGCTCGCCCATCAGCACTTCGACTTTCTGCTCGGCATCGGTTAGGCGCTTCTGAAGAGACGCGAGCAGGGCCACGCCGCGCTCGTATTGCGAAAGGCTGTCCTCGAGCTCGAGCGTGTTTCCCTCGAGCAAGTTCACGATGCGATCGAGCTCGGCCATCGCCTCGCGGAACGTGAGCTCTTCAATCGGCTTTCCTGTTTCTTCCATCAGGAATCCCTCCCCTGCTTGGCGATCATCACTTCGCAATCGAGCGTGCCATCGGAAACGGTCACCTCGATCCTCGTGCCTGCGGGCGCTTCGCCCACGTGGCGCACGATGCTACCTTCCTCGTTTCGCGTGATCGAATACCCCCGCGCAAGCGTGTTGACTGGCGAAAGGTCCACCAATCGAGATGCGGCTTGGCGCATCTGGTACGAGAACCGGTCTCCCATCGCATGCCCGATGCGCACGAAGCGATTGAGCGTTCCTTCCACTTCGAGTCTGCAGCGCTCTATCTGAACCGGCATAACGCGCGCGAGGCGCTCTTCTGCTGAGCCCAAATCGACGCGCATGCGCTCCACCTGCATCGGCAGCGCACGTGCCAATCGATCGCTCGCCAAATCGAGCGATTGCGCGTCGGCAGCGAAAAGCAACATGGGATCGCTGAACAGCGGGCGCGTCGCCACCCGCTCCACGCGCGCACCGAGCCGCTCGAGCGCAAGCTGAACGTCGCCTTGCAATTCCGCTCGACGCGACGCGAAAAGCGCGTCGAGGCTTTCGCGCGACGGACTGACCGCCTCTGCCGCCGCCGTGGGCGTGGAAGCGCGACAATCCGACACCATGTCGGCAATCGTCGTATCGACTTCGTGGCCGATCCCGGTGACCACCGGTATCGGACAAGCTGCAATTGCACGCGCGAGCGCCTCGTCGTTGAACGGCATGAGGTCTTCGAACGAGCCGCCTCCGCGCACGACCAGGATTACGTCGGGCCTCGCCCGGTAGACCGCACGCATGCCCTCGACGATGCCTTCGGCTGCTTGGGCGCCTTCCACCGGTACCCCCGCGAGCAACACGGTCGCAACCGGAAAGCGCCGGCGCAGCGTACGCAATACATCGTGCACGGCAGCGCTTCGCGGCGATGTAACGAGCCCGATCCGCTCGGGAAACGCGGGAAGCGCGATCTTGCGACCCGGGTCGGTGAGCCCCTCGCCAGCGAGCTTCTTCGCGATGTTGGCGACCTTCAACCGCAAATCGCCTTCGCCTGCAAGGGCAATCGAAAAAACATCGAAGTTCATGCGGCCCTTCGCGGCGTATAGCGTGAACCGCCCGGTCATATCGATAAGCTGTCCGACCGCAAGGTCGATACCCGATGCGCGATAGCGATTGTTCCACATCATGCACGGCAGGCTCGACGATGAGTCCTTCACCGAAAAATAGGCTGCCTTGTAACCGGGCTTCACCGACACTTCCGACACTTCGCCCACGATGCGCACGACAACCGATTCGAGCGACTGCTTCGCCAGCGCCATCGCGTCGGATACGCTCAAGGCATCAGATCGCCCCTCTCGATCTCGGGAGGGGCGCTCCTGGAAGTCTTCTTGCAGGTGCTCGGCCATATTCTCGTTGTCCCGCATGCCAAGCAGGTAGACCAGCTGCAGCAGCGAGGCCAACGCCGCCGCGACATAGGTGAGAGCGCAAGCGCGAAGCACCGAGAACGAACCTGCCACTTCGCTTTGCGGCAACCCCGTGGCTTTCATGTAGTCCATCGCACGGTGCGAGGCGTTGAATTCGACCGGCAACGTGACGATCTGGAAAAGCACTACGGCGGCGTACATGATGATCGCCAAATCGATGAAGCCCGCGAGGTTCAGGAAGATGCCGATCAGGAGAACGAAGACCCAGGCGTTAGAAGCCAGGTTCACCACCGGTACGATGGCGCCGCGCACCTTCATAGGCATGTAACCCTGCGCAAACTGGCATGCGTGGCCGACCTCGTGGCAAGCGGTGGCGCACGCTGTCACCGAAGAGTGGTCGTACACGCTCGGGGAAAGGGCGATCGAATTGGTGCGCGGGTCGAAATGGTCTTGCCCCTCGGCTCCGCGCGACACGACCACGCCCGTCACGCCGTTGTCGCGCAGCATCTTCTCGGCGGCCTGACGACCCGTGAGCCCGCTCTGTGAGGGTACTTTCTGGTATTTTTTGAGCTGAGAGTTTACGTAACCGGACGCAGCCATGCCGATGACAAGCGTCACTATGATGATCATCCAATAACTCATGGCTATCCTTTCGTGCTGCCTGTTTTCTCTATTATAGCGTTCGGCCGAATGCTTTCCCGTTGCGTAACCGCCTTGTCACCATTACGAAATCGGTTTCACCACCGGCTTGCCATCCTCGATTACGAGCGCCGTGCGGCCTTCCATGAACTCCACGAGCTCGTTGCCGACGAGCTCTTTGCGCCAGCCCTTCAGAAGGTCGATGCCCTGGCGGTGGCCGCGGGCGACCGCCGTGATGTCAGCCGAACTGGCGAGCGTGGGGATCGCGATGTTGTTCTCGCGAGCGCGCATGCGCACGATGGCGAGCAACATTTCCGCTTCGACGTCGACGTTCGGCTCGCTCCGGCCACTCGCGGGAAGCTGGGGCCAGGTGTCGGGCGCCGAATCGAGCGCGGCGCGCACGAGCGTGATCACCGCCCGGGCATCGCGCGTGGTGAGCCGCTCGCGGATACCGCGCACCATGAACAGGTCGTCGATCGTTCGAGGCTCGCGCCTGCATGACTCTACGATCTGCTCGTCGGTGAGCACCCACTTGCGTGGGACATTGCGCTTGCGCGCCTCGATCTCGCGCCATGCCGCGACTTCGCGCGCTGCCGCCAACTGGCGGCGCGATAGCTGGCAGACGTGCTTCAACCGGCGCCAGCGGTCGCGCTCGTCAGGGATGTAGGACTCCGGCTTCATCATTTCCTCGAACTCGACGTCGAGCCAATGCAATCGGCCCTTCTCTTCGAGCTGGGCGGTCATAGCCGCGTACATCTTGGGAAGGTATATCACGTCGTCGGCGGCGTATTCGAGCTGCGAGTCTTGCAGGGGCCGCGCGGACCAGTCGGTGAACGAGTCGGTCTTCTTCAGCTTCACGCCGCATATCGAGTGCACGAGCGCGCCGTAGCCAACCTGCTGAGTTTGGCCGAGCAGCGCGGCTGCAACCTGGGTGTCGAAAATCGGATGCGGCACGCACCCGATGTCGTAGAGCAGGATTTCGATGTCCTGGTAGCCGGCGTGAAACACCTTGACGACATCATCGTCTTCGAGCACCGGCTTGAGCGCCGCGAGATCGTCGACCTCGAACGGGTCGATGATAACCACCTCGTCGTCGGTTGCCATTTGCAGCAGGCACAACTTCGGATAATAGGTTTTCTCGCGCAGGAATTCTGTGTCGATTGCCAGAATGCTCGATTTTCGTGCACGTTCCACGAAGGCCTCGAGTTCGGCTTGGGAAGCTATGTACATGCGGTAATTCTCCACCTTGCATCATCGTGTATGAGGTACCATCATACATCATATCCTGCCATGCCTGAGAACGAAGGCGCACGTGAAGCTGCTTGTCATCAACAACTTGTCATCTGGGTATAACGACGGCGCGATATACGACTACCTGCGCTTGGTGGCTGCGGATGGCGACGAGCTGTGCATGCGCTGCACCGACGGAGGCACCGACATTGCAAGCCTGGTAGCCGACGCAACCGATT
>JAFUBE010000643.1 GCA_017460365.1 Eggerthellaceae bacterium | reverse complement strand
CGTCTGGGACGAGTGAGCGCGCGGAGCGCGCCTTCTAAAACGCGCGCGACGGAAACCATCCCGCCGAAGGCGCCAGGCGGCTTGGGCGCGCGTGCACTTCTGAAGGTGAGCGTCGGTTAACGGGGGTGTGAACTGTAACGTAACACTCGAATTGTCGAACGCGACACATAGCCGATACGTCAAGCGACCTCGAATACGCTATAATACGCGGGCGCACGGCGAACCTTCTCAACCCGATTGAGTGGGAGTGACGGAATCGCACATTTCCCCAGCTAAGCATGCTAAACCCCTCTGCCGAGACACGCCTGGCAGAGGGGTTCTTTAAGCCCGTATAAGCCTTTATAAGCTTAATGTGCATCGCCTAGAAGCTCGTCCAACCTCCATCGACATTCAGCTGCGCTCCATTCACATAATGCGCTTCGTCGCTGATGAGGTACAGGATGGCGTTCGCTATGTCCTCAGGCCAGCCGGTCATGTTGTTGCCGTCGTAGTCCACGCCCAGCGAAACCGCGCCGCGCACGTTGTACAGCTCGTTGCCCTCGAGATCCATCACGTCGCGGTCGGGCCACTTCTCCATTGCGTTTGCGAGGATGTCGGTCACGCAGGCATCAGGATTCACGACGTTCGTGCGCACGTTGCGGAAGCGGTAGGAATGCGCGAGGTTGCGTGCAAGGCCGAGAACGGCATGCTTCGAGGTGATGTATGCAGCACCTGCCGATGAACCGACCTGGCCGCCGACCGAACCGACGATGACGATGTTCGCAGGCAGCCCTTCGTGATCCCACAGAAGCGGCAGACAATCGCGGCACATGCGGAAGCACGAGTTCACGTTCACGTCCATGACGTAGTCATAAAGCTCATCGTCCGTTTTGTGCGCCGGGCACATGAGGTCGAGCACTCCCGCGATGTAGAGCAGGCTGTCGAGCGTCCCGAAATTCTCGGAAACATAGTCGATAGCAGCCTGTCGCACGGCGGCATCGTTCACATCACCCGCCACGAAATGCAGCGTGCCAGGGCCGTCTTCGAGTTCCTCGTCTTCTATGAGCTCCTCCATTGCCTCCTCGTTGATATCGAGGACGACCAGGTTGGCGCCTTGGCGGTACAGTTCGCAGACCGTCGCCGCGCCCATGCCGCAGGCACCGCCTACGACCAGAATCTTCTTGCCTTCGTTCGTGCTCATGATGTCCTCCTTAGCTCCATTTGGGTTCCACGATGGTTGCCGGCGAGTCGTTCGGCCCGATGGTCACGCGCGTTCCCAGCGGCACCTTCTTGGCCTCGACGATGCCGAAGCCGATGTTCTTGTCTACGGTGTATCCGTAAATCATCTGCCTGCAAATGCCGACGGGAACGCCGCGCTTGCGGATGATCTCGTTCTGGGCGATATCCTCGTAGCTCTCGCGTTCGATCTCGATGCCGACGAACGCACGCCTCGGTCCCTCTTCCTGTGCGCGCATGAGCGCTTCCTTGCCTAAGAAGTCCTTGTCCATACGGACCGACCAGCCGAGGTTCGCCTCGAAAGGCGTCAAACCCTTGTAATCCTGGCGGAGCCCCATGCCCTTCTCCATGGGCAGCGAGCGAACGTACACCTCGAGTGTGGTCAAGCGTGGCACATCGTGGGCTTCGGCGACTTTCGCTATCGCCTCGGAAAGGGCCGCTGAATCCTCGCGGGCGCAATAGACCTCAATGCCGAGCTCTCCCGTGAAGCCGCCGCAATCAACCGTAACAGCGATGCCGCCTGCATTGGCGTCGACGATCTGGAACCGCGAAAGGCCGTCGACTGAAGCGCCGAGAAGCTTGGATACGACCTTCGGCGAATTCGGTCCCTGGATTGCGTACATATCCATGTTTTGCGTGATGTCGCGATACTCGACATCGAATGCATCCTTGTGGGCATCGAACCACTTGACCATATGCGGTCCGTACAGCGTGGAGAGCCACCATACGCCGTCTTCCTTGTGGAAGGCCACGAGATCGTCGATGATCCCGCCTTCCTCGTCGAGCATCGTCGTGTACTTGCCTTTGCCGACCGGCGTGCCTGCAATCGTGTTCACAAGCATCCAGTCGAGAAACTTCTCGGCATCCGGGCCTTTGAGCTCGACCAGATCATGAGTCCAGCGATACCAGCCAGCATTCGTGCGCACTGCCTTGGCTTCGGCACGTGCGACTTCGTCGTCTTTGAACAGCATGTCAAACCCTCCTTTACAGTGCTCGGTCGTCGATCTTGCGGCCAACGTTGATGATGAAATCATCCCCGTCCTCATCGATCCACACGGACCATTCGGGCGAGACGAGCGTATGGCATGCCCCATTCCACTGCGCCTCGTAACCGAGCGTGATCTCATCGAGCGGCGCCATCTCAAAACGACCGGTGAACGTTTCCTGGTCTACGCGAATCTCCACACCGTCGGCATCGAAGGCCTCGAACTCGTAGGGGACGAGCTGGCAGCCGAGCATTGCCTGGATGTATACGCCCATGACGCGCGGGTCGTTATCGCCGATTTCGCGGGGGATGTCGAGCCAATTGCGAAGACCCTCACGCGCAAACGGGTCGATGAACGAGTTCTTGCCAGCCGTAGCGAAGACGATTTTCAGGATGCGCTCGAACTCGTCATCATCATCGGCCATGTCGCGGATGGCGATGAGCGGGAAGCTGATCGACCATACCCAGCCCATCTGAGCTACCCAGTTGTACTGCCACTCCAACGAGTTCTCCTCGCCGAATGCATTGGTGTACTGGCCGTTGCGCAGGCCCTGCGCATGCTTCACGCGGCGCTCAGGAGGCGTGTCGTGCACAGGCTTGACTGCTTGGCCGCGGTGGTCGAGCCAGTCTTGGGCCTCGAGGCCGAATGCATCGAGTCGCTCCGCAACCACACGGCAGTGCGGGTTTCCGCAACCACGTGCCTCGCACATGTTGAGCGCGACGTCGTTCGTGATTTCGCCATGCTCTCCTCCCGCTGCGATGTCGAAGTTCGCCGTGAACATGGCCGTCGTCATGTTGCACATCTCAGAACCGACGATATCCCACGGGCAGGAGTCGAGCTCCTTCTCCACGCGGTTCTCGGTGAATTGGATCACGCGTCCGGCCATATCCTCAGCCTCATCGCCATAATCACCCCAGATGGCGCCGATCCACGCCGAACGTTTGACCAACTCGGGAATATTCCATTCGTCATAGAAAGCGTTCAGATAGTCGAAAAGCTCCTCTTCGCTGCCCGAGCAGGCAGAGCAGTTCATCATATTCGCGATCTCGCAAATCTGGCTGGTACGGTCCTCCCAGTCGTCGTTCAGGATGCGCATCACCTGGAAGATATTCGCCGAGAATCCTGCGATGGTGCGAAGGCAGTAGCTGTACGCCTCCTTCTCGGGAATGATCTTGCCGAATGCCGTCTCGACGCCTCGATGGGTATCGACATGTGGAAGCAATGCCATGACATCTCCTTTCTCGTCTTGGAACGCGTTGCCGTTACTTGCAAAGATGCTTACAGTCTGGAGACATGCGCAGATGCGTTAAAGCCGCGAAATGTGCATTCTTTACCCTATGAAACCCTGCATTTTGTAGGGTATACTCTGCGTAGTTGCTAATTTGATCTTGTTGAATCGGGTTTTCTGAGAGCATCGGCTCGTCCGACCCCGCATCAAGGAGGGTCTATGCATCTTAACGCTGACATCGTTTTCGACAAACTACCCGTTGAGCTCTCGGCAAAGATGACCGGAACGAAAGCACTCGATCTTTCTTTGGGCCGTCCCCGTTTATACGAAGGGGGCGATGCGCCTTTCGAGGCCAACCGGCTCTATCTCGTAGATGCAAATCGCATCCCGCGGCGAGCGGGCGTCGGAAGAGGATGCGTCATCATCTGCATCGGGAATTCGCCTCTGCTTGAGAGGTATCGAAAGCGCTGCTGCGTGATAACGACTTCGGAAGATGCCGATTTCTATCAGACTTTCAACACCCTGCAGCAGATCTTCGACTTCTACGACGCATGGGTCGACGACCTGCAGAGCATCGTCGACGGAGATGCGAACGTGCAGCACCTTCTCGAACGAAGCGAGAAGGTGCTTGGCAACCCGCTCTATGTCATCGACGAGGATTTCAGGATG
>JAFUBE010000642.1 GCA_017460365.1 Eggerthellaceae bacterium | reverse complement strand
TCGCCACCATCGCCATCGCCTCGGTTCTCATCTTCTTCATCTGGAGCTACATCGCGCCCGGTTCGCCGAGCTGGCTCATCTTCATCGTGGCCGGTTTGGGAATGGTCATCGCTGGCGGCGTCATGAACAAGGACAAAGACAAGTAACCCTCCCTGAACACCCGATACCAGACAGACATCGCATTCCCGCGGCAACCGAAAAGGAGCGAGAGCATGATGAAGGGCAAAGCTGGAACCATTTGGAAACGCGCGGTATCGACAGCGCTCGCAGCCTGCCTGTCGCTCATGATGGTGCCGGCCGTCGCGTTCGCAGACATCGGAGGAGTGGCCTACGAGGTAGAGGTCGACGCATCCCAAGAGGACTCCTTCAACACGCTCGGGCAAGACGTGAGCTCGTCCTACAAGCCGGCGGTCGGCGTGATCGCCGACAACGGGCATACGGCGGAAGCGGCGCTCGGCGACGTGACAGCCAAGGACATGAAGCGCGCCGTGCTCGTGGAAGCCGACGGCGGCGGCACCGCAGATGTGACGGTGGGCGACGTCGTCAACTCGTACCAATGGGCGGGAGACGGCATCGACGTGGTCGCCAAAGGCGGCAGCGTCGACCTGGTCGCGGGCGATGTGAAGGCGGGCGCCTTCGGGTTGAACCTCGACAACGCGCCGACGGGCACGGAGTCCTACGCCGGCGAGAAGCGCGTGACCGTCGGCAGCGTCACGCAGACGAGGGACTCCAAGTACAACTACGCGGGTGCCAACGCGTTCTCCTACGCCAAGGGCGACATCAACATCGTGCAGGTGAACGGTGACGTGAACGCTGCAGGCTCCCGGGGCGTCGACGTGCTGGCGCGCGGTGAATCCGAGACGACGGTGACGGTCGGGGGCACGGTGAGCGCCAACTACCTCGGCGTGAAGCTCGAGGCCGGCTGCGATGGGAGCGTCAACGGCACGACCATCAGCACGGGCACAGCCACCGTGAAGGTCGGCGGCGTCGTGGCGAAGAACTACGATCAGGCCGTCGTGATCGACTCCAACACGAAAGGCAGCGTGGCGACCTTCCAATCTGATGGCGATATCGAGGCGCTCGCCTCCGGCAGCACGGGCATATGGGCGCGCTCGGCCGGCGGCAAGAGCGTCATTGCTGTCGACGGCGACGTGTCGGGCAGGCAAGCGGGGCTGTTCATCTACTGCGACGAGGCCGGCTCGAACGACGTGCTCGTCACGGGGACGATTTCAGGCAAGAACGGCGTCGACATCAGCTACGATTCGGCAGCGAACGACAGCCTGACCGTCTGGAAGATCGAGAAGGCCGCGAGCGGCCAGTACGTATCGGGCGAGGTCGTCGGCACCACGATCGACGAGCGCGAGACGTTCGCCAAGAAGCAGATCAACTACATCGTGAAGGTGGCGCAGGGCGCCGAGGCGGCCGTCGCCAACCTGCGCGCGGCGAAGGACGCAGGCGGCACCGCGCTCGACTCGAGCCACGGCTATGATGTGGCCAAGGAGGGTGCCAAAGTGTATCTGGTCGTCGACGAGGGCTACCGGATCGTGTCGGCTTCGAACGGCAACGACGGCCAGACGGTGCTGCAAGACGCGCAGGGCAACTACTACATCGTCGTGAAGCGCGGCGGCGGCATCGACCTGAACGCGATCGTGGAGAGCATCGACGACGTCGCCTCGTTCCCGTTTATCGCGCCGCCGATGGGGACGAACGCCCCTGTAGCCGTACCAGTTGCTGCAAGCGCCGGCGTTGTCGCTGGCGGGAGCTTGCCGCTGCTCACGGACGATGGCGTGCGAATCGACGACGTGAAGCTCGAGATGAAAGACCAGGCGCCCAACCTGCGCGTGACGTTATCGAACATGAACGACCATGATGTCGACTTCGACTGCACGAAGTTCAAGGTCATGAAAGCGGGGGACGACAGCGAGGTGACTTTCAAGACCGATCCCGAAATCAAGCAGCTGAGAGCCCGCGAGACGTCGGAGTGCACGTTGTCTGCCGATGTGGGCGCCTTGAAACCCGGCGACCGTACGTACATATACTACGCCGATCGCCTGCTCGGAACCTATGTGGCGTGACCAAAGGACGGTCTCTTCTGGTTACGCCAACCGATAAGCAGATAAACAGATGGCGGCAGGGAAGCCGAGCTAACCTGCTGCCATCTGCTTCGATTGTGTAATGACCGTATGAGCGTTTAACGGGAGGCGGCGATGGAGAACTCGGCGATTCAGATTTACAAGGCGATCGGTGCGGTGCAGGGCGTCATCGCTAACGCGACTACGCTCGACGAGGCGATACAGGGCTGCCTGAAGACCATCGTCGAGAACTCAGGCGCCGACTCGGCCGTCCTCTGGTACGCCGACGAAGCAGGCGACGGCGCTCTCCATCCGTACTTCTGGATCGGGCCCGTGGACCTGACTCGCCGAAGTCACGCGCCGGGCGACGGGGCCGTGGGCCGCGTGTACGAGTCGCAGAAGGCCGAGCGCCTCTTCGCCTTCGACGCGCTGCAAGACGTCGAGACCGCCATAGACTTCAGGGGCATGGACGTCGCCTCCATGGTGTGCGTGCCCTTCTCGAGCAACACCGACAACATCGGCACCATCCAGTTCGTGAACGAACCCGAAAGCGGCCCGTTCACCGATGAAGGCGCCGACGTCATGGAGATCATGGCCATGATGGCCGCCATCGCGCTCGAGGAGAGCGGCCAGCTCGATGAGCCCTGGCAGCCAGGCGAGGTCGTCATGGAATTGCGCGACATCACGCGCGAATTCCAGAACGGCGACGTGGTGACGAAGGTGCTGAAAGGCGTGAACCTCGACGTGTACGAGGGCGAGTTCCTGGTGCTCTTGGGAGAATCGGGCTGCGGCAAGTCGACGCTGCTCAACATCATAGGCGGCATGGACTCCGCCACCTCGGGCACCTTCGAGTACCTGGGGCGCGATCTGTCGCGCGCGAGCCAGCAGGAGCTCACCGAATTCCGCCGTGACAACATCGGCTTCATCTTCCAGAGCTACAACCTCATGCCGAACCTCACCGCGCTTCAGAACCTCAAGCTCATCGCCGAGCTCGTCGACGATCCGATGGACGCCGACGAAGCGCTCGATGTGGTGGGTCTTTCCGAACGCAAACGCAATTATCCCTCGCAGATGTCGGGAGGACAGCAGCAGCGCGTCTCGATTGCGCGCGCCCTCGTGAAGAACCCCAAGATCATCCTAGCCGACGAGCCCACCGCCGCGCTCGACTACGCGACGAGCATCGAGGTGCTGCAGGTCATGGAGGAGATCATAAAGACCGGCACCACGATGGTGATGGTCACGCACAACGAGGAGATCACCCGCATGGCCGACCGCGTCGTGCGCATGCGCGACGGGCGCATGCACGAGGTGACCGTGAACCGCCACCGCGCCCATGCGACCGACCTCGTTTGGTGAGTGGATCAGTGGACCAGAAGGGACTTATCCCTTTTGATCCACTTTAGGAGGTGCCGTTGAAACCGACTCAGATAACAGAGCTGTTCGCCAACATACGGAAGACGTTCGTGTCTTTCTTCTCCATCCTGATGTTCGTGGCGCTCGGCGTGGGAGTCTTCCTCGGCATCAGCTGGGCCGGACCCGCCTTGGAAAACGCCGCCGACGCGCTGTTCGACGAGGGGCGGTTCCACGACTTCCAGATACAGTTCCCCTATGGGCTGACCGACGGCGACCTGGAAGAGCTCGCGCAGGTCGAGGGCGTCACGCGCGTCGAGGCGGAGCGTCAGTCGTTCCAGACCTTGGAGCGGGGTGGCGACAACCTCACGGTGAAAGTGCAGTCTCTCGGCCGGGATGTCGACGTGCCCATCGTGGTGGAAGGCGAGCTTCCCGATGCGCCCGACGAGATGGCGTTCCACGCGGAGTCTGCCAAGAAGCTCGGCGTGAGCGTGGGCGACACGGTAACGTTCGCGCATGACGGCGGGCAGAGCGCGAGCGACCTTCTCGCGCAAGACGCCGTCGACGGCGCGGGCGACGAAGGCGCTGCGGAGCCGGAGGACATGAAGTACCTGGCCGGCGACACGTTCAAGGTGACGGCCATCGTGAACAGCGCCGATTACGCGGCGAAGGCGTCGGCGACGTACGGCTATTCGAGTTCGCCTTCGGGTTCGGTCGACGCGCTCGCCTGGGTGCCCGACGAGGCGTTCGAGCCCCAGGCGTTCTTCGACGGCTATCCGGTCGTGAACGTGAGCAGCGAGAGCCTTGCCGGCTCGGGCACGTTCACCGATGGCTACAAGAACGCCTCATCGGCCATCGAAGGGCGCATCTCGGCGCTCGGCGACGAGTTGGGGTCCGCCCGCTACGACGATTTGCACGGACAGGCGCAGGAGAGGATCGACGAAGCCCAGGCGAAGCTCGACGACGCCGTGGCGAAGATCGATCAGGGCGAGAAGGACATCGCCGACGGCGAGCAGCGACTGGCGAACGCGCGCGTGGAGCTCGAACAGGGACGAGCCGAGGGCGAGGCGAGGCTTGCGGCGGCGTACCAGGAGCTTCAAGGTTACGAAGCGACGCGTGCCGAGGCCGCACAGCACTTGAGCGAGGCGCGCAGCCTGCTCGCCGAGGCCGAGAGCGCCATTGCGGGCAAGAAAGACACCGACATCGTGAAATACAAGGGTTATTCGGCCACGGTAGCCGAGGTGAAGGCCGCGCTTCCCGGCATCAGGCTGCAACTCGCGCAGCTCGAGTCCGAGTTCAACTCGAAGAGCGCCGAGCTCGACGCCGGCTGGAGCCAGTACCGTGCGGGCCAGGCGGAATACGAGGCGACGGTCGCGCGCTACGAGCAGCAAATCGCTGATGGCGAGGCCCAGCTGGCAGACGCCAAGGCCACGATTGCCGACGCGAAGCAGCAGGTTGCCGATCAGACGCCCAAGCTCGAAGAGGCCAAGCAAGAGCTTGCCGCCATGGTGAAGTACGAGTGGTCGGTGCTGCCGCGCGCATACAACTCCGGCGCCGTCGAGGTCACCACGTTCAGCGGCGTCACCAACAACCTGAGCGTCTCGATGGCGGCGCTGTTCATCATCGTGGGCTTGCTCGTCAGCTACTTCGCCGTCAGCCGCATCGTGCACGAACAGGTGACGCAGATCGGCACGAAGAAGGCGCTCGGACTGCGCAGGGGCGAGATAACCCGTAGCTTCCTGCTGTACTCGGGGATAGCCGTGCTCGCGGGCGCCATCATCGGAGCCGTGGTCGGGTTCCTCTTGGTCGAGGGCATCATCGGCGGCGTGCTCGCCGGCATGTTCGCCTTCGGCTCGTATCCGGCGTACTTCGGCTGGCCGCTGTTCATCGGCATGACCGCGCTCGAGCTCGTGCTCGTGCTCGGCGCCACGTACCTCGCATGCGGCAGGATCCTGAAGCGCCATGCCGTCGATCTCCTGCGCGGAGAGGAGCCCCCGACGGGCAAGACGCGCTTCTACGAGAAATGGGGCATCTGGGATCGGGCGCCGTTGTTCATCCAGACTATCGTGAACAACTGCGTGAACGACCGCCGCCGCGTGCTGTCGACCATCGTGGGCGTGGCGGGCAGCACGGCGCTCATCGTAACGGCCATCACGCTGAACAATGACGTCCTGAAAAGCTATGACATGCACTACGCGGACGTGTACGGTTTCAACGCGATCGCGTATGTCGACAACGGGGTGGAAGGCACCGTCGACGGAGTGGAGTCGGCCTTGCAAGACGAGGGCGCGACGACCGCGCGCGTGCTCATGAAGCGCTACCTCCTGCAGCAGCCCGACGGCGAGAGCGGCTCGATGCGCGTCGTCGTGCCCCTCGACGAGGATACGTTCGCCCAGGTGTACCGCGTGAATCCCCTGTCGGGAGCTGCGCTCGACCTGTCAGCCGCGGGGACGTGGGTCTCGCAAGCCTATGCCGAGCACATGGGCGCCAAGGTCGGCGACGTCATCGTCCTCGACGGCGGCGACGGCACGAAGCACGAGGTTCCCATACTGGGCATCAACGAGTTCTGGCTGACCTACCACGAGATGGTCATGGGCGCCGAGTACTTCCGCCAGGAGTTCGGCGAGGCCTCGCCGAACGCGGTGCTCGTGCAGACGGGGGGCGCTTCTGTCGACGACGTCGCCGAGGCGGTCACGGGCATCGATGGGTTCGACTCGATCATCGACGACGCCACGGAGCAGTACGGCAACTTCGCGACGTTCTCGACGGTGTCGGGCGCGGTCGTGGCCATTTACCTGGCGCTCGCGGCCCTCATGGCCGTAGTGGTGCTCCTGAATCTGAACGTCATGTTCATCGACGAGAAGAAGCGCGAGCTCATCGTGCTCATGATCAACGGCTACAGCGTGAAGGACGCCAAGCACTACATTTCGTACGATTCGATCGTGCTCACCGCGCTCGGCATCGTGGTCGGCATCATCTTGGGATGCGTAATGGGATCGGTTACCGTGGCGGCCATCGAGCCGTCCACAGGCTCGTTCGTGAAGAGCGCCGACGTGTGGGCCATCGCCATCGGAATCGCGGGAAGTGCGCTCCTGGCCCTCATCATGAACCAGATCGCGCTGCGCCGCATCCCTCGCTTCAACCTGACCGACATCAACAAGCAATAGAACCAAATGGGACAGTCCCTTTTGGTCCAGGAACCAAAAGGGACTGTCCCTTTTGGTCCACTCGAGAAAGCGAGGGAACATGGCGCAAGGTGACAGGCGCTTCTCCAACTGGTTTTTGTACTGCGGGTTGGACAAGCAGGACTACCTGGCGGTCAGGTCGGCCATCGCCGAGCGAAACTTCGAGCTATTGCACTATTCCTCGGGCATGGTGGGCGTCTTCGGCCTGGTCTTCACCGCTGTCTCGCTCGTGTCGCCCGTTGGCAACGGCTGGCTGTATGCCTTTATCGCCGCCGTGGGCATCGCGTTGTGGGCGGTCATCCACCTGGCAGGCCCGTTCGCGCGCAGGCATGCGACGCTGCTCGGCTCCGTCCTCATCGCCGCAGTGCTCACCTACGCCATCGCGCTGAGCTTCCTGCCCGGCCACACCGACAACCCATCCGTAAGCTTCGTCGTGTTCCTCGCCATCATGCCGCTCACCGTCATCGATGCGGCGTGGCACATGTACCTCTTCTCGACAGCCGCAGCGGCGGTGTTCATGGCGGGCTCGTTCATGTTGAAGCCCGCAGCCGCCGCGACGACCGACCTGGCGAATGTGGGCGCGTTTCTGGTCGTCGGGCTGTTCCTCTACACCATCATGTCGAACACGAGCGTGCGCGAGCTGCTGAAGACACTGCAGATCGAGCGCCTCCAGGACCGGATCATCGTGTCGATGGCCACCGTGATCGAGGAGCGCGACGAGAACACCGGCGGCCACATCAACCGCACCGCTGCCTACGTGCGCGGCATCGTGGAGCGCATCAGGAACATGCCCGCCTATGCGGAGCGGCCCGACAGCTATTGGGACGACGTGGTCCGCGCCGCGCCCCTGCACGACGTGGGGAAGGTGCACGTGCCGGACGCGATCCTGAACAAGCCCGGCCGCCTGACCGATGACGAGTTCGCCGTCATCAAGATGCACCCTCGCTGGAGCGCCGACATCATAGCGAAGACGCTCGAGGGCACCGGTGAGGACGAGTTCCTGGAAGTCGCCTACAATATGGCCCTTCACCACCACGAGCGCTACGACGGAGCGGGTTACCCCGGCGGGCTCACTGGCGAGGCCATCCCGCTCGAGGCCCGCATCATGGCGCTCGCCGACGTGTACGACGCCCTCGTGTCGCTGAGGTCCTACAAGCCGCCCTTCCCGCCCGAGCAAGCCCGCGCAATCATCCTGGAAGGCGTGGGCACGCAGTTTGACCCGCGCCTCGCCGCCGAATTCATCTCCTACCTCGACGCCGCAGCGATGTGAACCAAAAGGGACAGTCCCTTGTGGTTCTCATGCGCGGT
>JAFUBE010000641.1 GCA_017460365.1 Eggerthellaceae bacterium | reverse complement strand
TGCCATCGTGGCCGCCGGCCGCGGTTTCGCCGAGGAAGCCGACCTCGGCCTCGCGCGCGACTTCGCCGACAAGCTCGGTGCGGGCCTGGGTTGCTCGCGTCCGCTCGCCGAGGGCGTGAACTGGATGCCCACCGAGACCTACATCGGCGTGTCGGGCCTCATGCTCTCGCCGAAGGTCTACGTCGGCGTCGGCATCTCCGGCCAGATGCAGCACATGGTCGGCGTGAAATCCGCCGGCACCGTGTTCGCCATCAACAAGGACAAGAACGCGCCGATCTTCAAGCAGTGCGACTACGGATTGGTGGGCGACTTGAAGACCATCCTGCCGGCGCTTACGGCCGCTCTGTAAGCCACTCGGATCAGAGAGAGGGAAACCCATGGCAGATTTCGAAGTTATTGTCGTCGGGGCGGGTCTTGCGGGCTCGGTTGCGGCGTACGAACTCGCGAAGCTGGGCAGGGAGGTGCTCGTTGTCGAGCGCGGCAACTTCGCCGGTGCCAAGAACATGACCGGCGGTCGCATCTACGTGCATTCGCTGCGCAAGGTGTTCACCGATGCAGAGCTGGCCGAAGCGCCCTTCGAGCGCAAGATCACGCATGAGCGCATCTCGCTCATGGCGCCTGATGCCAACTTCACGATCGATTTCTCGTCGGACGAGCTCGCGAAGGACGAGCAGGCGAGCTATTCGGTGCTGCATGCGCCGTTCGACCAGTGGCTGGCCGAGAAGGCTGAAGAAGCCGGCGCCGAGTTCATCTACGGCATTCCGGTCGAGGGCCTGTTGAAAGACGAGAACGGCAAGGTGTGCGGCGTGCGCGCCGGCGAGGACGAGATCACCGCCGATGTCGTCATCTTGGCCGACGGCGCCAACTCGCTGCTCGCCAAGGAAGCCGTAGGATACGAGAAACCGCCTGCATCGCAGATGGCTGTTGGCGTGAAAGAGGTGTTCGAGCTCCCAGCCGCCACCATCACCGACCGCGTGCTGGCCGGCTCTGACGACGAAGGCGCCGCGTGGTTGTTCGCAGGCGATGCAACCCATGGCACGTTCGGCGGCGGTTTCATGTACACGAACAAGGAATCGATCAGCTTGGGCATCGTGGCGGGCATCGAAGCCTGCGCGAACGGAGCAACCGTGCCCGTGTACCAGATGCTCGAAGATTTGAAAAACCATCCGGCGGTCGCGCCGCTCATCAAGGGCGCGAAGGTCGTGGAGCACTCTGGGCATATGGTCCCCGAAGGCGGCATCAACATCATGCCCCCGCTCGTGAACGACGGCGTCATGCTGGCAGGCGACAGCGCCATGATGTGCATCAACCTCGGCTACATGGTTCGCGGCATGGACTATGCCGTGGCGGCCGGCCAGATGGCTGGGCGTCATGCCGCCGTGGCGCTCGAAGCTGGCGACACTTCGAAGGCTGCGCTCGCCGGCTACGTCGAGGATCTCGAGAATTCGTTCATCATGAAGGATTTCAGGCAGTATGCCAACGAGCCGGCGTTCCTCGAGCACTTCGACCGCATGTTCGGCGCTTACCCGGCGATGGCGCGCGATGTCATGAACGAGATGTTCGTCGTCGATGGCGCGCCCGTGAAACCGCTTAAGCAGAAGGTCATGCCGCATGTGAAGGAAATCGGCATCATGAACATACTGCGTGACGTGAGGGGAGCGATGAAGGCCCTATGAGTGAGATCAAGTTTACCGTGAACGTCGACGAGTACCTGGCGCTGAACAAATACGAAGTCGACGAGGAAACGCCCCATATCGAGCTCGTCGACGAGCCGAGCGATGCCGAGTTCGACAAGCTCATCCGCGTGTGCCCTGCCGCCCTGTACAAGCGCGACGAAGACGGGCGCAAGAGCTTCGATTACGCCGGTTGCCTGGAATGCGGGACGTGCCGCGTCATATGCGGCGACACCATCATCAAGAAGTGGGCGTATCCCGGTTCTACGATGGGCGTCGAATATCGATTCGGTTAAGAAGGCGCGTACTTTATGAGACAATGGGCTGGCGAAAACCCTGCCCATTTCTTTTTCGAGGGGATTGCTTGAGCTTCACGTTGAACATGGTCGAACGCGAATTGGAGCCGTTTGGGCGCGTCGTGCGCTCGTTGTCGGGCAATCCCGTGTTCGGCGAGGTGCGCCACTATCTGAACGCCGCCACCTCCGACGGTCCGGCTACGCTGTACGTGTGCGACGACGAGGTCGACGTCCTCGCCGCCAGCCAGGCGGGGTGCTTCGCCGTGTACGTGAACCCCGATGCCGCCGAGCCCGCCGAAGGTGCCATGCTGTCGGTGTTGGAAGGCGAATCGGCCTCCCTCGTGTTCGATGCGCTGCTCGACATCGCGCGCCGCTTTGGCGAGTGGGAACACGACATGGACATGGTGCGCTTGACGGGAGGTTCGCTCCAGAGCCTCGTCGACATCAGCGAGCCGTATTTGCAGAACAACGTCGTCGTGCTCGACCCCGCGCTCAAGCTGCTCGCCTACACCAAGGGCGTGCCGTGCGACGACCCCATCACGGTCGAGCTCATCGAACACGGATACCATACCGAGGAAAACATCTCCAAGTTCAAGCTGCACAAGCGCTTCAAGTCCTGGTCCGAAGACGAGGGCTACGTCATCAACGACACGCATTCCATTTGCAAGTACACGACGATAGTGAAATCGTTCAAGGCGCGATCGTCGTTCTCGCTCATCACCGTCATGATGTGCAACAACAACGACGATCTCGACTACCTTGTCGACGTGTTCGGCATGTTCACCGAGCGTGTGGAGCATTATGCGCTGCGCGATTATCCCGACGACAAGCCGTCGGGCATCGTGGTGGACACGTTTTTGAAAGACCTCATCGGCGGAACGCTGAACGAAACCGCCGTGGCCGAGCGGTGCCAATACGCGGGCATTCCCCCAACCGGCCGCTTCTGCCTGTTCTACATGGAGCCGAGCGAGAATTCGGTTCCCAGTTCAAGGTTGCTTTCCGATGTGTCGCTGGCCGTGGCTCCCGCCAAGACCATGCTCGTGGACGATGCCGTCACCGTGTTGTGCTTCAACTGCGCGCACGACAAGAAGACGCTGCATTTCGCGCCAGAGACCTGCCCGCATGCACACCGGACGAATTCCGAGCGCCTGAACAACATGCTCGAACGGTACGACCTGACATGCGGGCGCAGCTCGAAGTTCACGTCGCTTTCCAAGGCGCCGACGGCGTTCGCCCAAGCGCGCGAGGCGTTTGCCGCGAGCAAGCAGCGCGACATGCGCGCGCGAGGCTTGGCCGTCAACGCGTGGAGCCATATTTTCTCGTTCGACCGTTACGGCATGGACTACCTCACCAACCAGCTTCCTCCCGAGGCGCTCGAGCTGATGAACTCCACCTATGCCGGCACGATTATCGAAAACATCGCCCGCCAAGATGCCGCGTCGCACACGAACAACTACGAATTCCTGTACGCGTATCTGGTGTACGAACGGCGCAACACGGTGGTGGCCGAGAAGCTGCACATGCATCGCAACAACGTGAGCTATCGCATCGGCCGTATCGAAGAGCAGTTCGGCATTACCACCGACGACCCCCAGCTACGCCAGGACCTGCTGTTCGCCTATCGCGTGCGCGAAGCCGTCAACGCCGAATAGCCGCTGTGGCGCGCCACTTCACGTCAGACACGATCTGGCGCAACCCGCAGCTGTGGTCGGCGTTGGCGCGCCGCGGGCGGCACGAGTGCCGCCCCTACGGGGAGCTGGCCGAGCATGTAACGGGCGGGACCGACCGAACGTGCGGCGGACCCCGAAACGGGCAAGGTCGGCCAGACGTCGCGGGAAACCCCGTAGGGGCGGCACTCGTGCCGCCCGCGGCGCGCCAGCGCCGAAC
>JAFUBE010000640.1 GCA_017460365.1 Eggerthellaceae bacterium | reverse complement strand
CGTGACAGTTGGTTGAAGTAGGGAAAACGAAGGAAAACTAAGAGCGGTTAATGTCGGTTTCACCTGGGATTATCGGAAAGTAACGGAAACTAGCGAAACCTAAGGATTTCTTGCATTGGCTCACGATTGGCTCAGGATTGGCTCATTTGGAAAGGTGGTCACAAGTTTGGCTCATTTCAAAGGAGGTCACGAATTCCTGCCGGGCAAGAAGCGGAGGGCTTCACGTGAGGCGAAAGCGAGAACCGACATGACTACGAGCGAACAATGGACGAAGCTGATGGAGGAGCACGAGATCGCATACCTGAGGGGCGATTTGGCGACAAGCTCCCCTCAGTCCTACACGATTGACGAGATGCGTGAAATCAGCGCAGAAATGGAAGCCAGCACGGCAGAAGTAGAAGCGACGATTCGAGCGGATTTCGCCGATATGTCCCCGGAGCTGCAATCCAGGATGATGGAATTGATGAAAAAAGCGGACCCGGACAACTTCGGGTGGTGGGAGGCTCTTCTGCTGAAGCATGAGGAATAAGGTTAGGATGGAAAGCACAAACTGGGGAAGATGACGATTTGCCGCCGTCGAGCACCACGGCATTCCAAACCCTCCCTGCATGTGCTAACATCCGAAATGTCAGCGGCGCCCGCCCGCTTGCAGGCTAGCCGGGTTGCCGTTTGACAAAAGTGACTGCGGCCGGCCTAACGCCGGCCGTTTTTACGCCGCTCCCGCCGCATGGCAAATCGCCCCGCGCAATGAAGCACGAAACCCACGATGGTAAGCACCGAGGCCACGCCGTTGAGCACGTCCAATAAGGACATTCATAATTCACCTCCCTCCCGTTGGAGCAAGGCAAACCCGGCATGGGCGAACACCGCCAACGACTCGATTATAGCTCTCCTCGAGCTTGCTTCGGGCTCGTTGGCGAAAACGCAATCTCGCTAGTTTTTGCCACCTCTCGTGTACGGCCTAACCGGTATCTGCCTTCCGTTTAGGTTGCGAGTGTATCCAGAAACAGAATGCTCGCGCGGAGAGGCACGGCCGACTTTTGCCACGTCATTGATCAATGAGCTGTCAAGTAAACTCGACAAGCTGTCTGAGCCGACGGTTCCGCCTGACGATTTGGCGGAGGTGTGGGAATGAGTACCGCTACCATTCGATGCGGATTTACTGATATAGGCAATACCAGCTGCCGCAACTACCGGCAATACATATTCTTTAGCTACCAGTTTGATTTCATCTTTGTGATCGGTAACAAGCTCTACGCCGTTGCTGAAAAACTGCCTGATGCTTTCTCCGATTCCGCCAAGTCGAGCCCTGAGCGGCGATTTCTTTACGCCAGGCGAATGCTTCGATGCGGTTTTCTTTCTCTTCACGCTTTCGCTTGAATTCACCGTTCGATTCTTGGTCGGTTGGGACGAGGCCTTATTTGGTCCGCAAATTCCTCGCATCGGCTCTGCCAAGTTTTCCGAATCTAGGTCCTGCGCTTGATTTGCGCCTTCGGCAACAGGTGAACTGAGCGCAATTGCTTCGAATGGTCTAATGCCTTGCCCAAAATCAAGTGTCTCTCCCGTAAGCGGGTCGAAGCGTCCGTTTGTGGGATTCTGTAAGCATCCGTTGTTGGCGGCGAGGTGCTCACTGCTCGAGAGGAATTGGATGTTGTCTGGATTACCCTGGTGCTCAGGGTAGTTCGCGACGTTCTTCATGTGGTGGCCTTCGAAGGCCTTGCCGTTCTCGTCGTGAGCCTTTCCGCTCTCGAGGATGTCTCTTTGCTGCTCGGGGGTCCAATCGCGCGTCCCTTTGCCGTTCTTTACTAGCTCCTGCTCGTTTTGCCATGCGAGCCGAATGGCCTTGCTTGCCTGCGCTGTTCTGTTCGACATAGCGTTATCCTTCTATACCGAGCAGCTCAGGGAGTCCGTTCAGGAAGGAGAGGAAGTCGGAATAAACTTCGTCGCTCTCAATCCTGCCGGCGTCTTTATTGAAGATGGAAATCTGCTCACTGGTTTGCATGCATAGAACAGGGTCGCCGGAGGCCAACGCCCCGATTACGATGTATTCGCTACTCGGCCTATTGTTGTCTGTCGCGTCTATCATCGGACTATGGGCCACGCCGTATAGCTGAACCCCCGCAGGCAGAAAGAATTCTCCTCCGTCTGCCAATAGCAGCCATTCTCTATACTGCAACGGCAGGCCGAGCTTGTTCTCTTTTTCGAATTCGGAGATTTGCGCTTCTGTTGCGCCGTCAAGAAGGTTTGTTTTTCCCGCATTTCCAAGCTTTTCGGTGACAAGCTCCAATGGTTTTGCATCCATGATTCGACCTCTTCTTTCATGGAAAGCACTACGTGTTACTAATGCATTAATTGGAAATCTTATATGAAAAAGCATGCTGTCTAACCAAATGTTGCAACTTTGTTCCCATTTGCGTGATGCAGGCTATTTACTGAGAGTGCTAAAACGGAATGAGAGTTGAGTTCGTGTTCGACGCGGGCGACCGTGGTCCGAGCAGCAGCCGCCCGCCCG
>JAFUBE010000639.1 GCA_017460365.1 Eggerthellaceae bacterium | reverse complement strand
GGTTCAGGCACGAGTCCCCGTCAAGCTCCAAGTTGACGTACATGACGTGCGACTTGCGGCACGTGAAGCCCAGCCAGCTCCCGCCGCGCGCAAGCTCGATGCAAAGCGCTATGAGCGCGAACGACTTGCCGGCCTTCGACGGGCCCGAGAGCAGCATCTTGTGGCCCACGCGCAGCATCCCGTCGATGAGCGCAGGCTTGAGCGGCGGCAGGTCCTCGAGCGCCGACGCGAGCGATACGGCGTCCGGCAGGTCGTCGGTTGCCTCGGCGTACCATTCCTCCCACTCGTCCCAGTCCCCCGCGCCTTGGCTCAGCCCCGCGAGGAACTGCCTCTTGCCGCCCCTCATCACGCCCGGCAGGCGCGACATGCGCGACGCGTTCTTGTTCGCCTTGTCCACGATGATGCCGTTGTCGGCGGCGCGCTTGTAGAGCACCTCGACGCGCGAGCGGTACTGCTCCAAATCCTTCGCGCCGACGCGCACGATGGCGTGCAGGCTCTTGTTGCCCGAGTACACCATCGCCGCGACGGGTATGTTCATGTCCCGCACGATGGCGGCGAACTGCCCTATCGGCATCTCGTCTGACTCGAGCAGCGCGAAGCGGCAGTCGGTCACGTTCTTGTTGCCGATGTAGTTGCCATCGAGCGGGTTGATGCAGATGTACGCGCCCACCTCGGCATCGAGCGTTCCGAGCGCGTCTTCTATCGACTTGCCGGCGTCGAGCAGCTTCAGCACGTCTCCCGCCGTGCGCTTGTACACGCCCACGCCCGGCTTGGCGCGCCCGTTCTCCGCGTCATACGTGGCGTCGATGACGTAGCGGATCACGTCGCCCTCGTCGAACAGCGCGCGCAGGTACGCGGCGAGCTCCTCGGACTCGTGGCCCTCGGGGAACATCGGCTCCACCCGCGCGTCGTACTCGCTCACCGCGTCGGCGTCGACCACCTTGTGCGGCTCGTCGTCGTCTCCGAACGACACGGACCACCCGTCGTAATCCGCGTACTCGACTGCTCGCTCGCTTGCGGGCGCCCATCCGTGGTCTCGCGCGAGCTTGACGAGCGAGCCGCCCGTGACGGGGTTGGCAGCGTTCCCGCTCGCGAAGCTGCGCCAGTGCTTGTCGAGCTCCGGCAGGCGCTTCTTGTGGTCGGCGTTGCAGCCCGACGCCCACGACCTCCACACGTCGATGCCGTAGCCCTCGTGGTGGAGCGCCTGCCCGACCGTTATAAAGTCGTCGTAGTGAACATCGGGCGGTATGCTCGCGAGCGCGTCGACGAGGTCGTATCTCCTCTCGGTCATCGCGCATCACGCTCTTTCGCGAACGACACGATGGGCACTACCTCCATGTGAGCTATCGGGTTGTCGTAGCCCAGGCAGCGGCAGAACGCCGCCGCGTCCGACAGGTCGTTGCATATGGCGACGGCCTTTCCGTCGTCGTCAACGACCGCCATCATCGTCGCAATCCCCGCATACGGGGGGTTCGGCACGTCCATTTACGCATCCTCCTTCCTGGGGTCGTAGGTCTCGGGCACGATGCCCTGCGCGCGCAGCTTCCACGTCTGCCAGCCGCAGGCGGCGAGCTTGCCGACCATGCCCGACGCGGCCTCGCGGCTCCACGTGCCGACGTGGTTGAAGCCCGCGCGTTCCAGGCACCGTATCTGCTTTGCCGTGGCGAGCCCGACCTCGTCGCGCCTCATGAGCGCGTCGATGAGCACCGACGCCTGCCCGGCGTTCTCGCAGCCCGTCGGGTCGATGCCCTTGCGCTCCAGAAGCTCGCGTTGCTTGTCGGTGACAGCCCCGCACTCCCAGAGCTTCGTGGGCACGTAGTCTGCGAAGTCCTCGGCCTGAATCGACGCCGCGAACTGCAGCGGGTCCACGAGCTTCTTCTTCTTGGCGCGCTGGCGCGCGAGCTCCTCTGCCAGCTTGCGCTCGCGTTCGGCGCGAACGTCTCGCTCGGCCTGCTCGGCGAGCGCCTCCAGTCCCCACTCGTACTCGCTCTCCTCGGTTATCTCGGCCATGCGCTCGGTCTCGCGCGGCTCCTTGCCAAGGAGCGACGCGGGGCGCGCGAGGTCGTGCTTGTCGGTCATCCAGAGGAAGTCGAGCAGGAGCAGCCGGTCCTTGCCGGGGGAAAGCCGCGTGCCGCGCCCGACTGCCTGCGCGTACAGGCTCCTCGACTTCGTGGGGCGAAGCATCGCGATGCAGTCGACCGCAGGGCAGTCCCAGCCCTCGGTCAGCAGCAGCGCGTTGGTGAGCACGTCGTACTCGCCCCGCTCGAACGCCGCGATGCGCTCTTCGCGGTCGGCGTCGTAGCCGCTGACGGGAAGGGCCCGAAGCCCCGCCGCGTTGAGCTCGTCGGCCATCCTCTCGGACGTCGCCACGAGCGGGAGGAAGCACACGGTCTTCTTGCCCCTGCACTCGGACGCCATCACCCGCGCTATCTCGGGCAGGTACGGGTCGAGCGCGCTTCCGAGCTCGCCTGCCTGGTAGTCCCCGTGGCTCACCTTCACGCCCTGCAGGTCGATCTTGAGCGGCAGGCACTTGGCCGTGATGGGCGCGAGGTATCCGTCGGCGACGGCCTTCGCCATCGGGTACTCGAACGCTATCGAGTCGAACACCTCGGCGAGCCCGCGCCGGTCCGCGCGGTCGGCGGTGGCCGTCACGCCGAGCAGGAAGCCGCCTGCCTCCTTGTGCCGGTCTATGATGCCCCTGTACGTGGAGCTGACGACGTGGTGCGCCTCGTCCACGACGATGACGGGGAACTCGTCGAGCGGGAAGTCTTCGAGCCGCTCGCGCTGCAACGTCTGCACGCTGCCAACGCATAGCGGCTCGCCGTCCCATCGGCTCTGCGCCTTCTCGATGCCGACGGCAACTCCGCACATCGACTCGAGGCGCGATGCCGCCTGCTCTATGAGCTCCTTGCGGTGCGCGAGCACGAGCACTTTGTTCCCCTTCGCGAGGCACCTCTTGGCTATCTCGCCGAAGATGGTGGTCTTGCCCGTGCCCGTGGCCGCGACGATGAGCGTGGCGCGGTTCCCCTCGCCCCACTCGCGCCTCACCGCGTTCACCGCCTGCTCCTGGTAGGGGCGAAGCGCTACGCCCATGACTCCTCGGCCTCGGCGTCACCGCCCGTGACCACGGGCTGCCCGTCCGCAGGCGCGTCCTCGGGGTCGATGTAGCGCTTGATGTTGTTCGCGTAGTCTATCTCGCCGGCCTTCTTCTTGCCGTCGGCGCTGTCCTTGGTGCGCGTGTACTCGCGGTGCTCGATTTCGAGCCAGCCCGTCATGCCCACGATTCCGAGCATGTCGAACGTGCCCTTCTCGCCGTGCTTGCGCGCGCCGACCGAGCGCAGCAGTTGGGCCTGCTTCCACTTGGCGCCGGCGTGCATCGCGATCCTGTCGGTGACGGTCGTGGCGTCCGGCCCGACGCCGACCTTGAACGTGTAGTTCAGGCACTTGTGCGGCGGGTTCTGGTTCGTGAAACCCTTCTCTACCGCCGTCACCTTGAACGGGTAGTAGCCGGGGTCGAGCAGCTTGAAGCTGCCGCCCGCCTCCTCGCCTTCGTCGAACGAGACTTCCCAGCCCTCGTAATCCTCGTAAACCTCTGCCATGCGTTCCTCCTTAGAACGGTATGTCGTCTCCGTAAATGTCCGAGACGGCCAGCGCCTTCTCGGCTATCTGCTCCCAGTGCTTGAGCAGGTTCCCCACGAACTTCATGCTGTAGTCCGCGATGGGTGTCTCGATTTCGTACGGGTTGTTCTTCATCTCGCCCACGACCGTGCGCAGCTGCGCGGCGTTGACGCCGGAATCGGCCATGAGCTGGTTGAGCTGCGCCACTTCGGGCGGCGTGACCTCTTCGAGCACGGGCGGCTTCGCGTCCATGTTGCCCTTCGCGATCTCGGCCACGTACTCCTGCATCTGCTCCAACGTGGGCTCGCGCCCCTTCGCCGCAGGCTTGGGCTGGCCCGCATCCTTCTCCGTGGGCTCAGGCTTTTCGGCGGGCTTGGCTGGCTTGGCGGGCTCGTCGGTCTGCGCTATGGTCGGCCCTTCGACTACGCCGCCAGACGCGAACTCGGGAACCTTGTCGGCTATCTGGTCGAAGTCGAACGGCATCGAGTCGGGCAGCCCCAGGCGGTTCTTCGCGTCCCACGACGCGGAGTGGCTCGCGTACATGACGCGCTTCTTGCCGCCCTTCGCCTTGACCTTCTTGCCGTCCTTGCTCGTCATAAGGTCGGTCTCGTAGTTCGCGAACAGCAGCAGGTCGCACCATTCCTTGATGATGGGCGCGCACTTCTTCTGCAGCTTCAGCTCCCAGCGGTCGTAGGCACCCAGCTCGTCGGGCTGCTCGAACTTGCGTATCTGCGCATGTGCCAGGATGACCACGTTCTTGCCGGCCTCGATGATGCGGTCGAGCGACTTCGTCAGCTTGCCGAACTCCTCGGCGAGCATCGTGTAGCCCTTGCCGTAGCCGCCGCCCACCTGCTCGATGCTCGTGCACTTGCTGCGTTTGAGCACCTCGGCAATGCATAGCGACTCGGCTGCGTCGGCTGTGTCGATGACCACCGTGCCCACCTCGCTCTTCGCCGCAATCGCCATCAGCTCGTCGAGCAGCATCGCCCACGTGTCGGGGCGCGGCATCCTCGCAACGTCGTAGTGCCCGCTGCCGTCCTCTATGTCGATGAACACGGCACCGGGCCACATGCTTGCGAACGTGGTCTTGCCCACGCCCTCGGCGCCGTAGCAGCAGCACTTGATCGGCTTGCTCTTCACGCCGCTCGTTATCTCGTAGACTCCCATAATCCTCCTTCCGTGTTGTCGGGCGTCACAGCCCCGCCCTCGCTTCCCGCAGCGCGTCGTAGCGCCACCCCGCGTCGTCCTCGCGACGGGTGGACCAGTCCACGCGCGCCCCGCAGTCCGAGCAGTAGCGCGGCTCGTCGCCTTCGAGCGGCCTGTCGCACGAGCCGCACATGAAGCACTCGCTCGCGCGGTCGTAGTACGGCGCGTAATCGCCCCGCCTGCACTGGCGCAGCTCGTCGGTCGCGTGCTGGTAGTTCGACTCGATGACCGACAGCTGCGAGCGCAGGTGGACCACCTCACCGCGAAGGTCGCTCACCACCTGCTCGTATTCCGCTATGGCGCGGTCGCGCTTGGGCGTGCGGGCCCGTGCGACGGCGTCGCGGACGGTGTCTAGAAAGCTCATGACGCATCCTCCCCCTCGCCCAGCAACAGCTCGTTGACCTCGCCCAGGATGCGCGGGTTGTCTTGCAGCACGGGAAGGACCATCGCCTCCTTGACGGTGAGCGCGGGCGTCGGCTCCGTGGGCTCGGTGTCGTAGGTGATGACCTTGCATCCGTCGGGGCATTCGCCCGTGTGCTCGAACCACCATTGCGCGAACTGCGCCAGGTTGTCCGTCGCGAACGAATCGGTCTCGGGCCTGTTCTCGTCCATCCAGTCGATGACGGCCTGCGCGTCGGTCATCTGGAACTTGGTGACGGTCTCGGAGGGCTTGCCGCCCTTCATGGTCATCCACGCGGCCTTGCCGTCGAACACGGTGGAGCGCATGCGGTCGGTGCCGTCGTTGCGGTACTTCTCGATGAACTCGTCCTTAACCTGGGTTTCGAGCGCCTTGACGCGCTTGGCGAACGTCTTCTCCACGGCTTTCGCCGCAACCAGCAAATCGAAGTTAGTCGGCATCCTCTTCCACCTCCCCTCCGTCCAGCGGCGCGCACCTGTGCCACTCGCCGCGTATGAGCGAGTACATGTCGGACTCGACGCCGACGTACTGCAGCACGCCGTTGCGCGCGCACATGTAGAACTCCGAAAGCCCCTGCGAGGCCATCGCGCATCGGTGCGCGGCGGCTTCCAGCTCGGGCGTCAGCTTCATACGGTCTACCATCCGAAGATCACCTCCAATACTGCCAAGACCATGAACCCGCCGCCCAGCGCGATTTCCATTGCGCGGCACTCGGCTTTAGTCCACGGTCGGTCTGGTATAATCGCGGTGTCCTCATGTGAGTGGACACCATTGGCGCGGTCGTAGTGGCAGCTATGCCGCGCCGACCCCTTCTCAGCCATCCTCGGCCTCCTTGATCATCTGGCCCAGCCTTATCAGCACGTCGCCCACCGACATGCGCTCCTGCTCGACCTCGGGCGGGAACAGCTTCGGGAAGCTCTTCGTGCAGTTCACGTACCAGGTGCGCCCCACCTTGTCGGCGTGCGTGATCGTGCCGTCGCGGCACTGCTGCATGAAGCTGTTCACCTGCGTTTGGCTCGGGTCGTCGCACCCGAAGTGCCACGCGGCGAATTCCCGCGCGGACATGACCTTGTCCATGCATTCCTCCTTCCACTCTGCGCAAGGCCCCCGAGGACGCGCACGGCGCCCACATGTCAAGAAATCGCGCGTAAACGGTCTGGGGGTTTGTGAACGAAACCGCGATCGGCGCCATGCGCGCCCACGGAGACCTTGCGTTGTTGCCTGCATTGCATTCGAGCACCCGCCCACGCGCACGCCCGGCGCCCTTGCACTTCGGGGAAGGCGTGCTATGTATGAACATGCGTCGACACGTGTTGTGGGAAATGAAGGGAATTTTCGCCGTCCCACGCCAGAGGACGCCAGCAGCGCGAAAGGAGGTGAGCTGCCAGTACGGCGTGCGCATGGGCAGGTGCTCCCCACCGTTGCCCCCGCTACTTGCTTGCCGCTCTGCGCCATGCGTAAGGTTGTCTCTCCCCGTGGTCGCGTCATCGCGTCGGGCGTACTCGGGAACGGTGGTGATTCGTGTGTCAAGGTGCGTGATGCTTGGTGGTGCTTAGTCGGCGCTTAGCTCATAAGCACCTTCTGTGAACGTCTCGATAGGTGTTCCCCACCATTCGGAGAGCTTTGCAACTTCGGAGAATTTGAATTCGTTTCGACCGCTCAGCTTGTTGTCGAGCGCAGACAGGGATATGTCTAGGTAGTCGGCAACGCGCTGTTTCGGCACTCCGAGGTTGCTGCGCCGCTCTTCGATTGCGGGATAACAAATCATCTTGGTAGCCACTTCACCCTCCTTTCTGTGAAAGATTTCCCATATCTGGGACGTTGCTCGTACACTTTACTAAGTATCTGGGAACTTTGCAACAGAATCTTGCAATCTTTTTCCCAGATTCTTAGTATTGACTCAGGTGTTTGGTGGTGTTTGGGGGGTGAAGAACGTCATGCAGTTCCATGAGATATTGGCCCAACTGATGGATGAGCAGGGAATTAGCCAGTCCCAGTTGTGCCGGATGACTGGCATCGCAACCAGCGCAATGAGTCATTATGTGCGGGGCGAAACGGAGCCATCGTTCACAAAGGCTATAACGATAGCCCATGCGCTCAATGTCCCAGTCGACATGCTGGCAGGCAAGGTGGACCAACCCGCCCTCACCTCCGACGAGCAACAGCTGGTGGACCTATACCGCGCCATGACGCCCCAGTACCGCGCCATGCTCACCAAGACCGCCCGGCTCTACGCGGCGGACAGCGAAAAAGAGGCCGACGTTCCGCGCGGCGCTCGGACGGCGTAGGTGACGCTGATGGTCTACATGACCGACAACCATTCCATAGGAATAAATGAGGCTTCGGAAGGCAGGGTGATTGTGGCATGAAGGTCTCGGGCTCCACCATCCAGCAGCTCGAAAAGGACAAGACCCGCTCGCGGTGCCGCAAGTGGCGCCTTTGGGCCACGACCGAGCAGGGCCGTAAGTCGAAGCGATTCACGGGCACCTACACCCAGGCCGAGGCCGAGCTGAAGTCGTTCGTGGCCGAGCTTGAGGGCGCCGTGCCCAACGCCGAGACGTTTGGGGCCTACGCAGAGTCCTGGGCACGGTGGCGCGAGGCGTCGGGCGGTTTCGACCCCGGCACCATCGCCAACGACAAGCGCAACGTGCGCGCCCTCCTCCGCTCCCCGCTCGCCAAGATGCGCATGGACTCCATAAACGCCGAGGACTGCCGCTCTGCGCTCGTCTGGGTGCGCGAGAACCCCGCGAGCGGCCGCGACACACTGAGCGGCACTACCATGAACAAGGTGTACGGCGTGCTGCACATGATAATGTCGCAGGCGCGCCGCGAAGGCAGGATAGCACACGACCCGACCGAGACCGTGCAACCGCCGAAGGTGGACACCGCCGAGCGCAAGGCGATGGACCCGCCCGAGCTGATGGCATTCCTCGACCGCGTGGACCAGCTGCCGCTCGACGGGCGCTCGATGGCGCTGTACATGATTGCGGGGTGCGGCCTGCGCCGCGCCGAGGCGTGCGCCCTGCGCGACGGGGACGTGGCGGGCGGCGTGTGCAACGTGGTCCACTCGGTCAAGGAGCGAGACGGCACCACGGGGGACCCCAAGACGTTCAGCGGCAAGAGGTCCATCCCCATGCCGGCGCGCGTCGCTGCGAAGGTGGACGAGTGGCGCGCCGAGCGCGCCGCCCTCGGGCTCGCCGACGCGCCGACGCTGTGCTGCAACACGCGCGGGGGCCTGCTGCGCCCACAGCTGCTCTACAGATGGTGGGCGGGGGACTCGAAGCACGTCGGCGTGCGCGACTCGCTCGGGTGCGCGGGGCTCGGGCTGCACGAGCTGCGGCACTCGAACCTCTCCATGATGGCGCGCCATATGACGCCGTTCGACCTTAAATCGTGGGCTGGATGGTCATCGATAGCCCCCGCGAGGATATACGTCCACGACAGCTTCGACGCGATGGCCGCTGCAGTGGACGGCGCGTGGAGTTGCAACGAGGATGCATCGGACGCACCAAAAACGCACCAGAACGAAAAACAGGCCAGGGAATAAGCCCCTGACCTGCTCGTTTCCTGGTCGGGTGGACAGGATGTGAACCTGCGACCAGTTGCTTAAAGACATGACCTGCGCTTTTCTCGCATGCAAAAAACATGTGAAAAAGTGCGAACACCAGTTAAACGCGCATTTTCGCATTCTCCCGCATGTATTCGCATTGCATCGAACGCACCAGAAACGCACCACCCGCGCGCCGTTTCCGGGCACAAAAAAAACTCCCCCCGCGCTCCGAAGAACGCGGGGGGATGCAGCTCCTTCAGGAGCGGTCATTGCGATTGTACGCCACGCAGAAAGCGGACGTGTAACGCAGCGGTTACTCCTTCGGCTCGTTGACGAGCGCTTCGAGCAGCTTGTCCAGCTTTTCGCCCATCGCCGCCTGGTTGCCCTCGATGACGTGCATGCGCTGGTCGATGTAGCCGAGGCGGTTCGCCAAGGGCGCGACGTGCGGCTGTAACTCGCCCTTGTCATCCAGGGCGGGGTAGTCCACGGGGAATTCGGCCACCAGGTTGCCCAAGTGCGAGAAATGGTTTTCATCCCAATGCAGGTGATCGTAGATGAATTGCAATTGCTCTGCTTGCTGCGGTGTCATGTCATCCTCCATATCCGCTTTGCCGTTATAGTGAAGTATCCCGTCCCAGCCGAACGAGGGCCACCAGAATGCCCTCACGACGCTCTCTCCGCCGGTCTGGTCTCCTGTTTTTCCCCCGGTGATTCCGCCCCACTCGTTCGAAAGGAACTCGCTGAGAACATCGGGGTGCTGCGTCTGACACATCGCCACGTGATTCCGCTCGTTGAGGTAGAGGTCGCCCGTGTCGGCCGTGAAGCTCATGGGCATCCAGTCGAACAGGCCCGTCCCGACGAAGCCCGCGCGCTCGTTGCCGGTGTACCAGCTCACCCAGTTGCCGTCTTTGTCGTAGCCGTCGGTACCGAGGCAGCCCGCGTACTGGGTGTACTGCAAGGCCAGCTCCCAGGCTTTCTTCACGGATGACGAGCACTCGAAGTCGTTGCCGGGGATGATGTACTCGCGCCCATCTAACCACAGATGGCAGTCGTCCTGCCAGCCAGCACCCCAGCGCCCAGGCCCCTGGGTGTACCCGTGCTTGGGGCATTCGCACATATGTCGATGGATGGCAGCAGCTATCTCGTTAACCCTCATAATCGTCCTCCCATCCTGCGGGGTCTTGGTAATCCTCGATTTCGCTTGCGACGGCCACGAGCGCATACGCCGTCAGCACCACGAGCACGACCGCGCCGACGACGAACGGAAACGCGGCGTTCATCAGGCGTCCTTTCGCATGTGCAATGCCTGCTTCTCGTTCTTGAGCTGGTTCGTGACCAGCTGTCCCTGCTGCGCTTCCTCGCTGAAGTTGTGGTTCTTCCAGATTGCCCAGATGGATGCGGCCAGCGTCACGATGGCGCACAGCCCGTTGATCCACACGCCCTGGTCGATGCTCACGCCCCACAGCGCCGCGAGGTTCGCCACGAGCACCACGATTGCGCTGATGATTGCCTTTGCTCTCTCGTCCATGTCTACCTCTCAATCTTCGCTTCCAGCTTGTCGTCTCTCTCCTTCAGCTCGTCGATGCGCTTGAACGCCGTGTGCATGTCGCTCTCGAGCTTGAAGGTCCTCTCCACTATGCTGTTGTGCTTCTCCACCTGCTCCTTGAGGTCCTCCACCTGCGTGGACAGGTGCGCTATCTGCACGGACAGCTCCTGGAACTTCTGGTTGTTCGCGTTCTTCATCGCCACGTAGGCGCCCACGACGGCGACCAACACCGTGACGATTGACGATATATATGGTGTTATGTCCAATTCCTACTCCCCTTCCAGGATCTTCCGAACTTCCTCGCGCCACCTCTCGGGCACGTCGTCCAGGGCCATCTTGCCCTGGCGTATCCTCATCGCGTACAGCTTCGCCATCACTCACCCCCTATCAGGGATGCCAGCTCCACGACCGCGTCGATCACGTCGTTGAGCGTGACCTCGTTGGAGGCCGCCAGCTCCGCCACCTCGATGACGGCGTCCTGCGCGTCGGAGAGCGCTATGTCCCCTTCGCGCAGGAACCCGTCGTGCGCCTGCCATGCCGCGAGCGATTCCTCGAGGTATCCGGGCGGGGACTCCCCTTCTGCCACGTGCTCGGCCTCGGCCCCGAAGGCCTCCTCCATTCCCGGCGAATAGTGCCCGTCCGGGACTACGTGGACCACCTCGGGTCCCTTGTGGAATACGTACATCTAGGCCTCCGATCCCGATTCGAGCTCGGCGACCCTCGCCTCGAGCTCCTCTATCCTGTCGAGGGCGTCCTGCAGCGCGGCTATCGTGGGCGCTATGAGCCGCACGTAGTCGAGCTTCCAAGTCGGCGAGCCGTCCTCCATCTTCTCCCAGTCGTCCAGGCCGTCCAGGCCCTCCTGGGTCTCGAACGCCATGTTGGTGTCCCAGGGGTCCGCGTCGTGCACGTCCTGGGCCACGAGGCCGACCTGCCTCTCGCCGTTTATGGTGTACACGGAGGGCTCGAGCTTCCTTACGAACTCGACGGCGTCCTTGCCGAGGGGCGAGATATCCGACTTGAGCCTGCGGTCCGACGATGCAGCAGCGCCTATCGCCGAGCGGAACGCCGCCGTGGCGCTGACCGCGTAGGTTATGTTGCTGCTGCGGTCCATGGCGATCGTGAATATGCCCTCTATCTGAGATCCCGACGTGCTCTCGTTCCTGACGCGGAGCGACACCTCGTTCTTGTTCGTGTTCGCCCTCCGGCATACCGCGAGGATGCCTATGTTCTCGTCGTCCTTATCGATGAAGTTGAGCGCGGTTCCCCATGCGTCGGAGGTAGGGTTCGCTCCGTCCCTATCGAGGTTCGTGGACTTCAGGCTCTGGGCTCCTGTGACGATTCCTCCGGAAAGAGGCAAATACGTGTCCGCGGCATCCGTCTTGGAGAGGTACGCGTCCTCGACCGTTCCCAGCCTGCTGGCGAGGTTGTACTCCCTGAACGATCCCCTGAGCCAGTACGTGCCCGTGTACACGAACAGTATGGTCTCGTAGGCTCCCCAGGAGTTGTACGTCTTGCCGTTGCCGGTACCGTAGCCAGTGGTGTTGTTGGTGTGGTACGCGATGGTCTTGGCACCCTTGGATGCCACGTTCAGCGTGGGGGTTGCGGCGGTATTGCCGTTCGTGAACCTCACCAGGACCATGTTGCCTGCTGCGAGGGAGAACCCCGTGGCATCGTCTAGCGCGACCACCTTGGCAGCTGTCTCGGCTGCAGTAGTACAGGAACCCGTCCAGAGCTTGTCAAGAGAAACCCCGTTGAAAGTTCCAGCGGCCTCGACGTTTCCATACTGATCTACGGTGAGGGCATTGGACCGGTTGTCATCGTCGGAGCCGTTTCCGATTATGAAGAGGTAATCCCCCGACGAATCTTCAACGTTGCAGATGCCTATAGCCGTCTGATATGCTGATGCGGCTATAGTTCTGTCGTTTTGAGCATGTGAGGCTATACCGGTTGCCTTAGTGTTATACCCTTCTGCATGAGAGGATGCACCTGTGGCCTGGGTGGATGTTCCTTCTGCATGGGACATGTCCCCGGTAGCCTTCGTACTATGTCCTTCTGCATGGGATGTATCACCGATGGCTTGGGTAGTCTCCCCCTCTGCATGGGAGGCGCCCCCTTCGGCTGTCGTGCCGGATCCTTCTGCATGGGATTCGCCGCCGATTGCATTCGTATAGTGTCCTTCTGCGTGAGAGGCATACCCGCTAGACACCGATCCGGACCCCTCGGCATGGGAGGCGCCCCCTTCGGCTGCCGTGCCATCTCCTTCTGCATGGTCGCCAAGTTCATTCGCTTCTCCGCCGATACCTTCGGCGTGGCTGTAGTCCGCCTTGGCAAGAGTGTAACGCCCTTCCGCATGTGATCCTCTGCCACGGGCCTCAGTGCCTGATCCTTCTGCTATAGAACCGAACCCTTGGGCAGAAACATTAGTCCCGATCGCAACGCTAAACCTTCCGACGGTCGATCCATCGGAGACCCGATTTCCAAACGTGAAAGCAGGCAGTTGGTCCTCAGTGCAATATTCAACCTCGATGAACGCGTTTTCCGCCGGAGGGCTGTTAAAGGTGACTACTCCGCAGCTGCTGCTGGTACTACCGTAGAGAGAGAGAGTAGTCTGGTTCCCCACGGTATATTCGCTTGGGTTTACAACTTGGCCGTTGATGTAAACGGTTACCTGGTTTGCATCGTCGTCCTTGATGGCGTTGTTCAACGTGAACGTGTAAAGCTCTCCGTTTCCGTGGAAGGAGTCTTCTACATATGCATAGCCCTCGTTATTCCTTAGGTCGCTGACATGGAAATACGTGTTGCGGTCCTTGTCTATCAGCTTGAGGCTGTGGTAGTCCATCTCGATATGCGACTCTCCAGACTTGCCTATCCTCGTTTCCATGGCGAACTTCGCAACCGAGCTCCCGCCTTGGAATATCTCGGTGCCGGAACTCGACTGGTGCTGGTAGTTCGAGGAATCGTCGGAATCGTGGATCTTTATCCCCGTGGAGTCCGCCGTGATGTAGTTCGTGGCGGTCCTGGCGGCGTCGTCCGCGAGCTTCCTGGCGCCGCCGTCGGTGAGGTACCATCCGGCTCCGCGCCTGACGAACGTCATGCTCGTGCCTGCGGGCCACAGCAGCGTCCTTGACGCAGAGGATGCGGCGTTGTCGAAGTACATGGCGGTCGCCCCTGTTCCGGACAGGTTGAGGCGGACCGAGGCGGCGACGTACGTGTTGGCTGTCGAGAAGCCCACCTCCACCCTGGTCCCGTTGACCACGAGGGCCCCCGCGACCGTGGCGGCCTTGTCCCTCGTGCCCTCGGCAGTGGAGCATGCCGCCGAATACGAGGGTGCCTTGTCCTCGAGCACCCAGCTGTCGCCGTCGTACACGAACGTCAGCGTGGCGTCGGCGCCCCAGCGCACGGGGTTGGCGGCCGAGGCGGCCTCGTTCTGGTTCCATACGGGCTTCGCGCCCCCTCCGTTGACGTTCAGGGTCGGTGCGTTGGCCGTGTTCGCGTTCGAGAATTTCACGGCGATCCTGGCCCCGGTGTAGAGCTCGAAGCCTTCGCACGCGACGACCTTCGCCGCCGTGCCGGCCGCAGTGGAGCACGTTCCGTACATCGCCTTGCGCCGGGACACCTCGGCGTCGAGGTTCTCCTGCACCGCCGCGGCTGCCCCCGCCGTCTCCTTGCCCGACAGGGCCGTGGCGAGGCCGGTCACCTGAGACTGGCCTATGGTCAGCTGCGACGCGTTGATCCTGGCAGCGTCTATCTGGCCTGCAGAGAGGCTGTTGATGGCGGATATGACGTTTGCCTTGATGCGGTCGGCCGCGATGTCGCCCGCCGTCACCTTGGAGGCGTTGAGGTCCGGTATGTTCGCAACGTCGAAGGTGCCGCTGTCCGCCTTTATGGCGCCGGCGTCGACGGTTCCCGCCGTTATGTTCTGGCCGTTTATGTTCGTGATCGTCGCCTTGCTCGCGTCGATCGTGCCCGTGGTGATGTGGCCGCCGTCGATGACGGTGGTCGTGTCGTCCTTCACGGGCGTCGTGCACGTCACGGTGCCGTCGACCGCCCTGCGCTGCTTCGCGACGAACAGCACCGGATATGACGAGGAGTACGTCGGGCGCTTGACGGACCAGGCGTCCTGCACGTCGCCCGTCTCGACGACCCATGTGGTGTTCTGCGCGACACTGCCGGTTCCGCTCGCCTTGGATATGTATACGTACTGCTCCTCGGAGGCGGCTTCGGACGACAGCGCCATGTCCTCCGGTGCCGGAGTCCAGTCGGTGGCCCTGTTGCCCCGCTCGAGCTTCGGCTTCCTGACCTCTATCGGCGACCTCGAGCCGGACTCGTTGAACTGAACGCACACGATGTTGTCCCCGACGAGCGCGGAAGCCTGGCCGCTGGTGAGGTCGTCCGGAACCTCGAAGGTCCACGAGAACCGCTGCCATTCCGACGTTATCCCGGTGAACGAGTGGCCGCCGTACCTGTCGCTCGCAGATGCTATGGTGTTGCCGATGCGCTCTGGCGACATGACGGCCAGGTACATCGCGCAGTTGTTCTCGGCAGTGTACGAGCTCTCCACGTCGGCGAGCCTCACGTCCGCGCTGAGGGTGACGTGCGACCCCTCGATGTCCTTGTACAGGACGTTGCCCATCCTAAATTTGGATATGGCGTTGGACGAGGTCGGGGTGAGCCTGATGATGCCCTCGGAGGGCACTTTGGCCCTCGCGTTGTTGACGACGTCGTCTACCGTGAAGCCGCCGCTGTTGAGGATGAGGTTCCTCCCGCCGACCTCTATCTGGTCCGCGTAGTCCTTGGCGTTCTGCTCGGCGGCGTTCGCCTTCGTGGTCGCGTCATCGGCAGCTGCGGATATGGCCTCGGATTTCGCAGTTGCGGCCTTGTTCGTGGCGTCCGTTGCTGCTGCGGATATGGCCTCGCTCTTGGCCGTCCCGACCTGCGTCGTGGTGGCGTAGGACTTGTCATTGGTGAGCTGGCTCACCTTCGTTGGGACGGCGGCGCTCGTGATGTAGCCCGAGTCGTTGTTGAGCTCCGACACGTCGGTCGGTATCGCCGCCTTCGCGTTGGACTCCGCCGTGTCCGCGTACCCCTGGGCTTGGGTCGTGGTGGCGTATCCCTTGGACGTGATGGCCGTGTTGACCTGGGATGCGGTCTGGTAGCCCTTGTCCGTGATGGCGCCGTCCACGTCGTCGCTGATGGCGGAGAATATCGCCGTACCGTCGATCTCGACCTGGGAGGCCTTTATCTTCACGGTCTCGGCGGACTGCCTGATGGTCGAGATTATGGTTTCCTTGTCGGTCTTCTTCTCGACCTCTGAGGATATCCCGTCCGTGGTCACCTTTATCTCAGCCTTGGCTGCGGATACCTGCGAGTCCGTGTAATCCTGGGCCTCAGTTTTCGTGGCCCTGAGCTTTATGGCCTCCTCGTTCTGCTCTATCTTCGTCTCGGCGGTGGTGACGCGGGAAACCATCTGCTCGCCGAGCTCCGAGAAGTGCTTCGGAGGGTCGAACAGCGTGGCGTGCCCCACGGCCCCTTCGGCCGCAGCGAGCGTGTACGAGCCCAATACGGCGTCCGCCGACTCGTCCCATTCGTGCTCCGCGGCGACTGCAGCGGTGCTTCCCGTGTACTTGGTGGAGACCCACTCCTTGGAGGTCGCGTTCCAGCACACTCCGTAGAACGACTCGTCCGACGTCCTGTAGACGATGTAGGTGACCACGTCGAACGGGAGCCTGCCGTTGGGGTTCATGTGACAGCCCTTGGGGATGTCCAGCTTGGCTCCGTTCCACATCACCCAGCCGTCGACGTCCGCTGCCGCGTAATCGTCGTCGAACCCATGGAAGTAGCATTCTCCCTTGTTGACGCCGGAGAAGCTGGCGTAATCGGCCTTCATCCCCAGCCCGCCGGTCTTCAATATCGCCTGCTGGGTGTTGCCGAGCTGCGCCTTGGTGGCGTACGTGGAGCTCACCGTCGACGTTATCTCGTCGGCCTTGGCGGTGATGGCGGCGTTGCGGTTCGCCACTTCCGTGGATATGAGGCCGTCCGACTCCGTCTTGGTGTAGACGTCCGCGCTGTTGGCCTTGAGCGCTATGCTGCTCTCGTGCTGCTCTATCGTGGACTCCGCCTGCGACACCCGTTCTGAAATCGGTGCTATCTTGTCGTCGGTGGCCTTGAGCGCGGTCTTCGTGGCGTACGTGCCCGATACCGTGGTCTTGAAGCCGGACAGGTCCTGCTCTATCTGGGAGGCGCGGTTCGATACCGTCTCCAACTCCATGCCGTAGCTCGTGTAAGGGACGTACGGACCCAGGTAATCGCCTTCGTAGAGGCTGACGCGCACCTTGCCGGCACATGCCACGTTGCATGACATCAGAGCCGAGGCGTTCGGACTTACGCATTCCACCGGTATCCTGGTCTTGGTGCCCTTCTCCAACGTGAGCTCGTCGTATTTCCGATCTATATTCAGCTGGGTCGCCGATCCGCCTCCGGTGAAGTACACGACGGCGTCATGGTCCTCCACCTCGACGAGCAGGGTGTACAGGCCAGCTTTCAATCCGGAGATGTTATTGACGTCAACGTAATCGTAGCAATCGGATTCGGATATCCAACCGTCGCCGATCTCTTCTCCGTCCTGACCATCTCCGAACCAATACGACCTGTCGTCTAGCGGCACCGAATAGAACGGGCTCAGGTTCTTCACCCCTCCCACCGTGGTGGTGAGGTTCGTTATCGAGGCCGTGTTGGAGTCGGCCGTCTGCTTGACCGTGTTGACGGTCGTGGACAACGTGGTGACCGACGCCCTCACGCCGACGTCGACCCTCTGGAACGAGTCGCCGACGTAGGCGTAGAGGTCCCTGCTGGTGGCGAAGTACCCCCCCGTGGCGCTGGTCATGATGCCGAGCGGGATGTAGTGGGACCCGTCCTCCGTGGACGGTTCCACGGTGGTCAGGAAGTTGCTGGGGGCGACCTTGAACTTGTCCCCGGTCACGGTGCCCTTCAGCCAGAGCATCTTGTTGGCCGCCCCGGACTGGACCGTTGCGGTGTTGTCGTAATCGACTCCGTTCCCTGCCTCGTACGTGTCCGTGGTGGTGGCGTTCGCGGCTATCGCGGATGAGGCGTAGAGCACCGGGTAGCGCATGTCGAACTCGAGGCCCGGCTCCAACTGCGAATATCCGTCGGACGTTCCGCCTATGAGCGTCTGCTTCGCAACGTCGTCCTTCGCGAGGATCGCACCCGAGTGCCGCCTGCGGTCGTAGTAGTTCGTCGTGGTGTCCGAGCCCATGCCCGTGACGCGCCAGTAGGTGCCGTCGTAGGTCATCTGCAGGACGGAACCGGCGGCGAACTGCGTCGTCACCGTCGAGTTGTTCCTTCGGAGCGCCTTGGCGCCCGTGGTGCCGCCTCCGGAGAGCGTCAGGTTCAGGGTCGCGGCGGAGGACGTTCCGGCATAGGGCAGCTTGTACGCTATCGTCTTGCCCGTGTAGAGCGCCTTGTCCTTGGTGGCGCCGGTCCAGGCGTTCGTGGACGCAGTCTGCGTGCCCACGATGTACTCCATGCCGCGCTGCTCCGTCGTCTCGACCCTCGTGCTGAGGCTCGTGATGCTCGAGGAGTTCTCGTCGACCTTCTGCGACACCGTGTTGAACGTCGTGGTATCTACCTTCTCGGAGATATCCGATTCGGCGTCCGTCATGCGCGTCTCGAGGTTGGTGGAGCGCGTCTTGAGGGACGACAGCTCGGTATCCGTGTTGGTCATGTGGCTCGACACGGTCTCGTCGAACGACTCTATCGAGGTTATCTTCCCCTCGGCGTCCGTGAGCCTCTTCAGCGCCTGCGTGACGTCGTTGTCCTTGATGAGCTGCCACGAATACGACGAGCCGGTCTTCGTGAAGCGGTAGTTGTAGCCGTTCTGCTGCGACTCCGAGTTCACGACGAAGTACACGTCGCCCACGTGTGTGTCCCTGACGGCCGCCGTCTTCCAGTCCTTGGCAGGGGCGTTGCTCAGGGTCGGCACGGCCGTGCCCGTCCAGGTCTCGATGGCACCGTCGATCTGCTTCTGCATGGTGTCCAGGAGCCCGTCGACCTCCTGCTCGGTGTACACGTCCTCGGAGAGCTTGTCCAGGGAGAGCGAGCCCTCGCCTATCCTCTGCCCGTTGAGCGTGCCTGCGGTGATGTTGTCGGCGTTGAGGTTCGTGACCGTGATGTTGGAGGCGTCGATGGTGCCCGCCGTGAGCTTGTTGGCGGAGACGTCGTTTATCATCGCGTTGGTGATGGCGCCGTCCTTCACCGTGCCCCTCTCGATCCACGCGTTGCTGACGTTGGCCATGTCGGCCTTGGCGTAGTTGGTCTCCAGCGTGCCGATGGTTGCGTGATCGGCCTCGAGCTCCGCAGCCGTGAGGTTAGCCACCTTGGCCGAGTTGGCCCTGATGGTGGCGATATCGGCCGTGGCGGCCTGCAGGTTGTCGATGTTCGCCTGCTCCGCCTCGAAGTCCGACACCTTGACGTGGTCGGATTCGAGCTCGCCTATCCTGGCGGTGGCCGAGTCGAGGTTGGCTATCGTGGCATAGGTTGAGTCGATGGTGCCCACCTTGGCGTGGTCGGCCACGATGTTGGCGGCGGTCACGTTCGCGGTGCTCAGGTCGCCGATGTAGCCCACGGCGGCCTCGAGGTTGGCTGTCGTGAGGTTCGCGACCTTGGCCGCGTTGGCCTTCACCGTGGAGAAGTCGCCGTGGTCGGCGATTATCGCCTGGGCCGTGACGCTGCCGGCCGTGAGAGCCGCGATGTAGGCGGTTGCCGCCGAGAGCTGCTCCGCCGTGAGGTCGTGGACCTTGCCTATGTCCGCCGTCAGGGTCTCCGCGGTTATGTCCTCCGCGTCGAGGTACTCTACGTAGGCTATGGCCGTGGCGAGCTG
>JAFUBE010000638.1 GCA_017460365.1 Eggerthellaceae bacterium | reverse complement strand
TCGGATCTGGCAGGAAGCGGGGCGCGACATAGCGTCAACGATATTGTTGCACAACTGCGGTCCCTGTTACAATGACGCTTCAAGGGGGTTGTCATGGATGAATACACATTTGAAGACGCGCTCGCAAACAGTACGGTATCCTGCTCTTTCCCAGGGCTCGAAGCGGTTCGGGCGCGCCATGGCGAAAGCGCGGCGCCATGCAGCTCGCTGTTCTTTCCGGGCTGTTCGTTCATAAACTACAGCTTGCCGCTCGTGCAGGCGGTGTACGACCTGCTTGCGGGAGCGGGCAAGGTCGACGGCATGTCGCTTCTGTGCTGCGGCAAGATTCTCGAATACGAGCCGAACGCTGGCGAGGTGCGTCCTGCGTTCGAGCAGCAATTTCGCGACCATATCGCGGAGACGAACATCACGCGCATCGTGGCGGCTTGCCCGAACTGTGTGGCGGCGTTGCGCAACCTGCTCGCAGCCGAGGAGCGCACGGCGCACATAGAGGTTGTGCCGCTGGCGACCGAGCTTGTCGACATGGGCTACCGCATCGATCCCGACACGGCGGTTTCGGTCGCACGCCAAGATCCGCGCATTGCCGACGACGAGCCCGTGAAGTTCTGCGTGAAGGATTCCTGTCCCGACCGCGCAACCGGCGAGTTCGCCGACGGGCTGCGCGCCCTCTTGCCCGAAGGCATGATCGCAGAGCCCGCGCACACCCGCTAGAAGGCGGTGGGCTGCGGGTCGCGCCCGCGGGCGGCTGGGCGTTTCGACGCAGCCATCCGCTCGTGTGCGCTCAACCACGCAGAAGCGCGCGATGCGGGCGCCAACGCGCTCGTTACGGCGTGCATGAGCTGCACGTTCTTACTCTCCACGCTCACGCCCGACCTACCGGTGTTCCACTACCTCGAGCTGCTCTACGATTACCGCATACCCTGGGAGTATTCCGACCAGTATATGAAACTGCGTTTCCTGTTCGATAGCGCGCTCGGGGCGCGGGAGTTCTACGGCCTCGAAGAGCAAGCCGATGAATAGAGGACGCGCCATGACGGAAATCAAGCCTACGAACTGCCATTTCTGCGGGTATTGCTGCGCGTTCCTCGCGACGGTCGAAAACGGGCGCGTCGTCGACTTGAAGCCCGACCCCACGCGCTACCCGTACGACGAGCGCATCCTCGCGGGGTGCCGCCGATGGAAGATGAACCTCGACGTGCTCGACAGTCCGCGCCGCGTGAACTACCCGATTCGCCGCGTGGGCGAACGGGGGAGCGGTAAATGGCAACGCGTGAGCTGGGACGACGCGCTCGACGACATCTCGTCGCGCCTGGAAGACCTTCGCGACCGTTACGGCTCGGGCACGCTTGCGTCGATGATCGGCGGCCCTCACGCATCGTTTTGGCCGTTGCACCGCTTCATGAGCCTGTACGGCTCGCCGAACAACATGGGAATCGGCCAGATTTGCTGGAACCCGCGCATCTGGATGGACACCATCACGTTTGGCTGGACCGGCGAAGCTAACATCCTGTTCGGGGTCACAGAGGCGCTCTTCATCTGGGGCACGAACCCTGCCGATTCCGACAACTCGGCGTTTTGGCAGGCCATCCGCACCGCCAGCAGGGCCGATGACATGACGCTCGTCTGCGTCGATCCGCGCTACACGCAGGTCGCGGCGTGCGCTGACCTGTGGCTTCCCGTGAAGCCCGGTTGCGACTGCACGCTCGCGCTCGGCATGTTGAACGTCATCATCGGCGAGGGCCTCGAGGACCGCGCGTTCGTTGATGATTGGTGCCACGGGTTCGACGAGCTCGCCGAGCACGTGAAGCCGTACACGCCCGACGTCGTTTCCGAATTCTGTGGCGTGGCGGCAGGGGACATCGTTGCAGCGGCGCGCCTTTTCGCGCGCGGGTGCACGGCGCTCGTGTCGGGGCGCGGCATCGACCAGGTGGGGAAGTCGGTCGCGCCGACGCACCGCGCGATCTGCTGTTTGCGCGCGGTGACCGGCAACGTCGACCGAGCCGGCGCGTTCGTGCTCAACGACGCGAGCGATTTCACGAGCGAAGTCGACTTCGAGATGAGCGATGCGCTCACGCCCGAGCAGCGCGCCTTGTGCCTGAACGAGGGCGCAGCGCCCCTGCAGTGCTTCACCGGATACGACCTCGTGCGCGAGCAGACCGAAAAGCTCGGGCGGCGGCTGCCCATGCGCTACATGACCTCGGCAAGCCCCGACAAGGTGCTGTGCGCCATGGAGACCGGCGAGCCGTACCGCGTGTCCGCGCTCATCGTGAACGCGACGAACCCGCTGCTCACCTATGCCGACACGAACCGCGTGTTGCGCGCGCTCATGGGCCTCGAGCTCATCGTCGTGCTCGATTACTACATCACGTCGACGGGCGCTGTCGCCGATTACGTCTTGCCGTGCGCAGGTGCGATCGAGCGGCCCATCTTCCAAATCCACGGAGGGGTCGCCAACATGGGTTATGGCGGGCCGGCGGCGGTCGAACCCTATTACGAGCGCAAAACCGACTACGATATCTTCCGAGGGCTCGGCGTGAGGCTCGGCCAAGCCGACGCATGGCCCGACGAGACGCTTGCCGACGCGTTTGCCACGCAGCTTGCGCCGACGGGGTGGAGCTGGCAGGATTACTGCCTCATCGGCTCGTACCATATTCCCACCGAACCGAACAAGCACCTGCTGCCGGGTGCGGACGGGAAGCCGCAGGGCTTCGCCACCACGACGGGCAAAATCGAGCTCGCAAGCGAGCTGCTGCCGAAACTCGGCGGCCAGCGCCTGCCCGAACAAGGGTCGTTCACGCGTTTGTGCTCGCCTGAGCTCGTCGAGCGCCTCGAGCGCGAGGGGGCGCATCACGTCGAGATGATTACAGGTTCGCGCAAGCAGCCCTATAACGCATCGATGTACCTCGACAACCCAGCTTTTCGGGCGAAGGTGCCGGGGCCCGTCGTCGAGATGAGCGAGGCCACCGCGCGCAAGCTCGGGCTTTCCCCGGGCGATGTCGTGAAGCTGACCACCGATCAGGGCGAAGCGCGCTTCCCGGTTGCGCTCGCGAAGATGCGCGACGATCTCATCAACGTGGACTACGGCTGGTGGCATCCCGAAAACGGCGTGCCGAGCGCCCCCGATTTCGGCGGCATCTTCGAAAGCAACGTGAACACGCTCACAAGCTGCGCCCTGCAGGAGCCCCTCATCGGCACATGGGCCTACAATGCCATCGACTGCATGATCCAAAAAGTCGACGACAAGCTTTCCTGGTGAGCCACTTCACGTCAGACACGGTCCGTCACATCCGCGGGTCGGTTCGGCGCTGGCGCGCCGCGGGCGGCACGAGTGCCGCCCCTACGGTGCAAACCGCATAT
>JAFUBE010000069.1 GCA_017460365.1 Eggerthellaceae bacterium | reverse complement strand
GACGTCGAAAGCGACCGGGCGATTGGCGCTGTCATCAGACAGCTTGCCGAAGAACGCTCCGTAATATGCATCTCGCACATGCTTTCGCTCGTCGAGTCGGCGGACAGCATCCTGGTCCTTGACGCCGGGTCGGTGGTCGAGCAAGGCACGCATGCCCAGCTTCTGGCGCAGGGCGGGCACTATGCCCGGTTGTGCGAAAGCCAGATGCGCCTCGAGCGGATTGCGGGCGCCTACGACGCTCGCGACGCCGCCCGCGAGGCCAGCGAGGCTCCCGATGCCAGGGGGTCTGCCGAAGCGTACGGGACCGACGAAGCAAGCGAGATGCCCGATGGCATCAGCTCTCGATTGGCAAGCGCGACCGCGGCGTGCGAGCGCGAGGCAGCGGCTGTCGTGTCCGAAGGCGCTGCTGCGGCGGGCGCATTTGCAGGGTCGGCTCAGTCAGTGGGGACGTCGGGCGTTGGCGACTCGCACGTTGGGGACGCACTCGATTCGGCAGGTGTTACAGGTGCCGTGCAGGCGCCGCGCAAGCGCAGCGGCCTGTCCATCATGAAGGATATGCTCGCTTTGCTCGGATCGCTGCGCCCGCACATGATTCTGGCGATCACGCTCGGTGTGGTCGGGTTCCTTGCCGGCATATTCCTCACGACGTTCGGGGCATACGGCATGCTCGATGGCATCGGAAGGCCGGCGGGCATCGCGCTTGTTCTGGCATGCGTGCTCGTCTTTGCGTGCGGCGCCGTGCGCGGTCCGCTTCGCTATGGCGAGCAGCTTACCAACCACTTCATCGCGTTCAAGCTTCTTGCGGTCATACGCGACCGCATCTACGGCGCCTTGCGCCGACTGGCTCCTGCGAAGCTCGAAGGGCGGGACAAGGGAGACCTTGTCTCCTTGGTCACGTCCGACATCGAGCTGCTCGAAGTCTTCTACGCGCACACCATCTCGCCTGTTGCGATCGCGATAATCGTGTCGGTCGTGATGGTAGTGTACTTCCTAGTGCACTCCCTGGTCTTGGCGCTCGTGGCGGTTGTGGGATACGTCCTTGTCGGAATCGTGTTTCCCCTGATTGCGTCCCGCCTTTCGGGTGCAGCTGGGCTGCGTTTGCGCGAAGGGGCCGCCGACCTCACCTCGAGCGTGCGGGACAGCCTGCGCGGCCGGCGCGCACTGCTCCAGTTCGGCGGTGCCGAGCACCGGGCGGAACTCGTGCGCAGCCAGACGCGCTCCTTGGACGTGGACGAGCTGGCGCTGAAGCGGACCTCTGCGGTCGTTTCCGCCGTATGCGACGTCGTCATCGTTGCGCTCGACGTCGCGATGATCGTGTTGTCCCTTTTCCTGGTGGGGGAAGGGGGCCTTTCGCTTCAGGCGGCGTTCGTGTGCTCTGCGGCGTTCATGGCCTCTGTCGCCGCCGTGGTAGCCATCATGCGGCTGGGAACTGGGCTTCAGCCAACGCTTGCCAGCGGCCAGCGTGTCCTTGAGCGTCTGGGCGAGCAACCCGTCGTCGCCGACGTGATCGATGGAGCTGACGTCGCGTTCGCGGGCGCCGCTG
>JAFUBE010000637.1 GCA_017460365.1 Eggerthellaceae bacterium | reverse complement strand
GACACGATCTGTCATTTTCGCGGGTAGATCTTCGGCACAGGGGGTCGCCCCGCGAAAATGACAGATCGTGTCTGACGGGAAGTGTCACACCTGCTATAGTGGCGAAGGCGACAGGAGGGCGGCATGTACAAACGGTTCACGCAAATCGACTGGCGCGAGAAGCGCATCTACATGGCAGGGCTTTCGTTTTTGCAGATGATGGGCTACAAGACGGCACGCGAATACTGCGAGAACACGGTGCTTGCCATCTTCGACGTGAACACCGACGAGATACTGTTCTTCAGCAACTCCATCGATCGGGACCTCGAGCATGTCATGCGCGACGACATCGACAAGTACCACAGCTACATCGACAAGTCGATCGACACGTACGTCGACGAAGAGTTCAGGCATGCGGCACACGAATTCTTCAGCCAAGCGCACCTGCGGGAGTCGTTCAACTGCGGGCTGATGTGCGAATCAATCGAGTATCCGTGCCACGTCGGAAAGGATCTCATATGGATTCGCGCATGTTACGAGCTTGAACAGGATGAAGACAGCGGGCGCCTCGTCGCGACGGTGGTGCTGATCGACGTCTCCCGCATGCGCGATCAATAGCGCTCGCCGCTACTTTTCCGCGGTTTCCCGCACGGTGACCAGAAGCGCCTTCGCGTCGCCTTGGTCGTAAGACGCGATGAGCCGCATGTGCAGCTTGCACGTAGAGCCATGTGCGCTGTAGGAGTCGTCGACCCAGCTCCCATCGGAAGGCGCCCGTGCGAGCACGCGCTCGAAGCATTCGTGCTCGGAACTCAACGGATCGTTCAAGCGCGCCGTCGCTTCCGCGATGGTCGAAGCGCCCATCACCCCCAGATGCACGCGGTACATCTCGGTCACGTTGTAATACCGGTACGACCCCTTCGTGCGGCATACGATGGCGGCCGCGATGTCGCCGGGCACGTAATGACCGGCAATCGCGGGTACCGGGTCGGGCCGCATCAGGTTCACGCGTCCGACGGCTTCGTAGAACGAGTGGCTCGAATCGATTTCGATCGGCGGGTACTCGTCGGAATCACTCGCCTTCTCGACGTCGCGCAGGCTCGCGGGCTTGCCGAGGTAGTAACCTTGGGCCCGCCCGCATCCGATCGTTTTCAGAAACTCGTACTGATCGGATGTTTCCACCCCTTCGACGAGCGTCTTGTATCCGAGCTCCTTGGTCATCGATATGATGTGCGCCAACATGACGCGCGTTTGCTCGTTGGTTTCGAAATCGCGCAAAAAGCCCATGTCGACCTTCACGAGGTCGAAGTTGTAATCGGTCAGCAAATGCAACGACGAATAGCCACTGCCGAAGTCGTCCATCCATACCTCGAACCCGGCTGCGCGGAACCGGTCGATCTCGCTTTTGAGGAATTCCTGGTTGCCGGCCAGCGCGCTTTCCGTGACCTCGATAGACAGCATGTCATGCGAAATGCCGAACTCGTCGAGGATGGACTGCACCTCGGCCACGATGTCGCACAGTTCGAAATCGAGACGCGACAAGTTGATGGACACGGGCGCCACTTCGATGCCGTAGTCCTGAATACGGCGCATGTTCTCGCACGCGCGGCGGATCATGTACAGGTCGAGCCTGTGGATGAGGCGCGCCTCCTCGAGCACCGGGATGAACGCCGCCGGCGATAGCACGCCCTTTTCGGGGTCGACCCAGCGGGCCAGCGCCTCTTCATCGCACACCTCGTCGGTCGCCACGCGCATGATGGGTTGGTAGAAGATCTTCACCCATCCGTTTTCCAGCGCATCGTCGAAGTGGTCGAGAACGTAACGGCGCAGCAGGATCTGGTGTTTCAGGTCGCTATCGTATTCGCGCCAGTACACGTCGCGGCGCCCCTTGATGGCATCGCACGCGAGCTTGGCGCGGTCGCAGAGCAAGCCCACATTTTCATCGGAATCGTCGACGACGTACAAGCCCGCGTTCAGCCAAATGCTGGAGTCTTTCACGCGCGCGCGGAAGGCACGGCGCACGCTCGCGATGCCCGGCAGGGCACTTGCCCGGTCTGAGGCCACCATGAACTGGTCAGACGAGAAGCGCGACATCAGGCTGCCCGGAAACGCTTCCTTTATGGCGCCGCTGATCAAAAGCAGCAGCTCGTCGCCCGCCTCGAAGCCGAAACGCTCGTTGTACGTTTTGAAATTCTCGATGTTGAGGTACACGAGCGTGAGTCGGTTATCCCCTTCGCCGATGCCGGACTGAAGCACGCGTTCAAGCTGCGATCGGAAGGAGATGAGGTTCGCAAGCCCCGTGAGCTCGTCGATCTCGTAAGTCTTCCTCGCGACGCCGAAATCGGAACTGGCGCCGGTTGGGTGGTCGACGTGCAGCACGCTTCCCGCCGCACGCGCTTTGCCCAACCGCTTGGCCTCGTACATCATGCGGTCGGCCATGTGGATAGCCTCGTGCACGTCGTTGGGCGTCGCGATATAGCCGTAGGTATAGCCGACGCTCATCGTGAGGTTGAGGTGACGCCCCTCGACCATGATCTTCGCAACCTGTCGCAACAAGCTGTCGACCTTGTCGAGGAACGCATCCTCGGTGAAAAACGCGTTCGCCACGATGAATTCGTCTGAGCCGTACCGAAACACATGCTCGTCGCCGAAGCAAGCTTGCATCACCTCGACGACCCGCGCGAGCGCCCTGTCTGCCAACACGCGGCCGAATTCGACGTTTACCTGCGTGAAGTTATCGACATCGCATACAGCGAAGTACACGGCTTCGCCCTTGTACGCATCGAACGGAAACTCTTTGCGCAGCACGAAGTAATCGCGGGCTCCGGTTAGCTGGTCGCGCTCTACATACATAGGCTATTTCGCGGCGCGCAGCATGGGCTATGCCACGATAGTCGGTTGGCCGGAAGACTTCTTCTTGGCCGATTCCTTGATCTCGGCATGCTCGACGAGGTGCTTGCAGGCCCGCAGCCGCTCGGCCGATTCGCGCAAGGCGTAGCCGAACCCGTTGCGCTCCATGCTCTCGCGGGCGCCGCGCGGGTTTTGCGGGTTCATCTGGAAACACACCTCGTTGAGGTCGTCCTCGTCGTACATAAGGCCCTCGTGGCGGTAGTATGCGTCGAGCGAGAAGCCCAACACGAGGTTCTGGCGCATCTCGACCATGAGCATCATGGAAACCTGCTGCTGGCCGCCGCTCTGCTCGACGAACTCTTCCCACTTCATGCCCGCGCGCGTGACCTGCTGCTGCATGTTCGCGCGCGTTTCGGCCATGGAGCCTTCGTAAATCGCGTCGGGAATCGTTCCCTGGAAGCGCTTCGACAGCTCGGAAGCCGCCATGTTGCGCTTGTAATCCTCGTAGTACTTGCGGCGGTCCTTGTCGATCTCTTCGCCGATGCGTTCGCGCATGTCGGCTGCGCTCGAATACATCGGAAGGTTGTTCGCCACCCATTCGTCGTCGATGACGGGAACGACTTCCTTTTGCACTTCGAGCAACGTGATGGTGGTCTCGTAGGCCTCCATGATCTCGTTGAAGTCGGCGTCGAGGCCGGGTCCTTCGAACGTGAAGGTGCGGGTCTCGCCGACCTTCATGCCGATGAGGTTGTCGTCGAAGCCGACCGGCATGAGGTCTTGGCCGAGCGTATAGGAGCGCGAATCGGTGGTGAGGCCGGGCACGGTTTCGCCGTCTTTGGTGGTGCTCATCTTGATGAGACAGCTGTCGGTGCCCTCGAGAGGATGCGCGTCGGTTTCGACGAACTGCGTGAACTGACGCGCGATGTCGCCGATGCGCTTGTCGATTTCCTCTTCGTCGGTCTCGTACGGCTCGATGGTGATGCTGACCGGATCGTAGCTCGAAAGCTCGAACGACGGCTTGGGCATGACCTTGAGCTCGAATTGGAAGGCGTGGCCGCGGCCGAGGCGCGTCTTCGGTTCAGCCGTGGGCATGAACGCCGGAATGAGGTTCGACTTGTTGATGGCCTGGGGAACGAGCATCTCGACCGCCTGCGGGCCGACCGCGTCGTCGAGGTTCTTGATGCCGAGGCGCTCGGAAGCGACCTGGGCCGGCGTCTTGCCCTGCTCGGGGCGCAGCCCCATCTGCTGGCAGAACACCTGCGACGCCTGGTTCAGCGCATTGCTCACCTCTTGCGACGACGCCGTGGCATCCAAGATGACGAAGCCGTCCTCGCCTTTTTTCTTCACTACCTTCATGTGCTATGTCCTCCCCTTGGGGTTTGCTTACGTAAATCGCAATTGTAACAGACATTGCGCCACTTCACGTCAGACACGTTCTGTCATATTCCCGCCGCCCGCAGCGCGCCAGCGCCGAACCCCGCACGCGGAATTGCACCAAATCGTGTCTGGCGTGAAGTGGCGCGAGTGCGGCCTATTCGTTGGATTTCAGGGACTCGACCATGTCGATGCGGGCGAACTTGGGGAACATGAGCAGCATCGAGAGCGCGGAGAAGACGAGGGTGAGGGCGAAGGCGAGCACGAAGCTTGGTGCGTGGATGGCGCGGCCGAACATGACCTGGTCGACCTCGGCGGTCGTCACGACGAACGACTCGAGGGGCAAGCCGAGGGCGAGCCCGATCGCGCAGCCGATGATCGACAGGAGCACGACCTCGCGGAAGATGTAAGCGTGCGCTTCGCGGCGGGTGAAGCCGAGCACCTTCAAGGTGGCGATTTCGCGGATGCGTTCCTCGATGTTGATGTTGGTCAGGTTGTACAGCACGATGAACGCGAGCGCAGCCGCGGCGACCACGAGCACGACCACGATGAGGTCGACGCTGCGCAGCATCGTGCGGTACGTGTCGATCGTTTCGTCGTTGTACGCCACGGTGCGGATGCATCTGGTCTCGTCGAGCAGGCGGTCGAGCTCGGCGCGTTTCGCCTTGTCGGTCGTCACGTCGGCGTACACCGCGTTCTCGCTCGGCATTTGTCCGAACGAGCGTTCGTACGCTTCGTCGCTCAGGTATAGGTAGTTGTAGATGTAGTTCTCGTACAGCGCTCCGATCTGCACGCGGTACACATCGCTTTCGGCGTTTCCCATCGCGTCTTGGTGGCTGACTTCGATTTCATCCCCCACCTTCAAACCGAGCTCTTGGGCAAGCTTCTCGTTCACGAGGGCGCTGCCATCTGGAATCTCGAGCGGCTCGTGGTCGAATCGCGTTCGCAGCGTCTTCATCTGCGAGAACGCCTGCGGGTCGTGCGGCACCACCACATCGACGCGCTTGTCGGAAGCGCGCGGTCCCGAGGCGAGCATCGTTTCCGAGAACAGCTTTGTCGACGAATGCACCAGGTCTTCGCGCGCGAGGACGCCGTCGAGCGCGGCGCGTTCCTCGTCTCGGGCGTCATCGTCGATGGCGATGACGACGTTGTTGTGGATGATTTCGCCATATTGGATGTCGATGATGTCGTTGATCGCGTCGTGCAACCCGAGGCCCGTGAGAAGCAGCGCCGTGCAGCCCGCGATGCCGATCACGGTCATGACGAGGCGCTTTTTGTACCGGAACAGGTTGCGCGCCGTCACCTTCCACGAAAACGAAAGCCGGCTCCACAAGGGGCGCACCCGCTCGAGCAGGATGCGGCGGCCCGGCTTCGGCGCGCGCGGCAGCATGAGCGACGCGGGCCGCTCGCGCAAGGTGGCCGCGACGGAAAACCAGGTCGCGACGAGCGTGATGCCCATGGAAAGCAGCGTGGAAAGAGCGGCGATGCCGAGATCGAGCGGAGGTGCGCCGGGCGGGGCGTAGTACATGATGGCATACGCGTTCATAATGACGTAGGGCAAGAGCACGCCGAGCACGGCGATGCCGACGATCGAGCCGATGCCGCTCGCGAGCGCTGCATAAGCCAGGTACTTGCCCGTGATGCGGCGGCGCGTGTAACCGAGCGCCTTGTACGTGCCGATGAGCTGGCGCTCGTCTTCGACCATGCGCGTCATCGTCGTGAGCGCCACGAGGGCGGCCACGAGGAAGAACACGGTCGGGAACACCTGCGCGATATGGTCGACGCGCGCGGCGTCCGCCGTGTAGCTGGAAGTGCCCGCATTCTTGTCGCGGCCCATGACGAGCCATTCGGGCAGCGTGGGGTTGTCGAGCTCGTCTTGGGTGGCCGACAGGCGGTATTCGAGCAGGTCGAGCAGGCCGCGCCAGGTGGTCGCGCGGTCGCGCATCTGGGCTTGCAGGCTATCGTAGCGCGCCCGGCATCGTTCGTCGGCAATCGATTCCAGCTGGGATTTCGCCTCGTCGACGAGGGAATCGTATTCGGCGCCCTGGTAATACGCCGCAGCCGCACCGCGCACCGTGGCGAAGGCGTCGGTCAGGGGGAAATCGGCGGCGAACGTGTCGCGCGGCACGTAGAGCACCTGTTGGACCACGCCCGAGCCGAGCGAGCTCGCCTCGATTGCTGCGGACGAAACGTAGTACGGCGTGTGCACCTGTCCCACAATCGTGAGGTGGCGCACGCTGAGCGCGTCGTCGATCGCGCCGGTCGCCTGGGTCACGTCGACCGCGTCGCCGATCTCCGCGTCCTTCGCCATCACGCGGTCGCCTGCGATGACGCATTCGCCGGTGGTTTCGGGCATGCGGCCCTCGTACAGCTCGATGCGGTTGAGCCCGCCTTCTGCGCCTTCGGGACACGAGTGAATGCGCACCGTGTAGCTGGCCCCGCCGAGGTCCGCGAGCACGTCGGTCTGGCGCGCGCCCATCACCTGCTCGATTGAAGGCAGCTCGGCAATGGCGTCGAGGTCCGCTTCGTCGAACCCCATCGTGGAAACCACGCGCACATCGTACACGCGGCCTTCGTCGAAGTAGTCGTCGAGCGCCAAGCCCATGTCGGGCGCCGTCATGCGCAGGCCCGCGTAGAACCCTGCGCCGAGCGCCACGATGGCTAGAAGCGCTAGAAACCGCCCCGGCTTGCGGGTGATCGAGCGAAGCAGCTCTTTCGCGAACGCGCTCATCTTGGGGTCTGACCCCAAAGGGCCCAATGTTGCACCCCGTTGGCTACCATTCGAGCGTCTCGGCCGATACGGGCTGCGGATTCAGCACGACTTCGTCGGCACGCCCTTCCCGCACGGAGATCACGCGGTCGGCAATGGCCGTGAACGCCGAGTTGTGCGTGATGAGCACGACGGTCTTGCCCGTGTCGTAGCAAGTGGTCTGCAGAAGGCGCAGAATCGCCTTGCCCGTGTTGTAGTCGAGGGCGCCCGTGGGCTCGTCGCAGAGCAGGAGCTTGGGGTTTTTCGCGAGCGCGCGGGCGATGGCGACGCGCTGCTGCTCGCCGCCGGAAAGCTGCGCCGGGAAATTGTCGAGCCGGTGGGCTAGCCCCACCTGGCCGAGCACTTCGGCAGCGTCGAGCGGGTCTTTGCAAATCTGGCTCGCGAGCTCAACGTTCTCCTTGGCCGTGAGATTCTGCACAAGGTTGTAGAACTGGAACACGAAACCTATATCGTAACGGCGGTAGTAGGTGAGCTCGCGTTCGTTGAACGCGCTGATCTCGCGCCCATCGAGCACGATGGAACCAGAAGTGGCCGAATCCATGCCGCCGAGCATGTTCAGCAGTGTTGTCTTGCCGGCGCCCGACGGGCCGACCACCACGACGAGCTCGCCGCGCTCGATATCGAAGGTCATGCCCGATACGGCCGCGACCTCGACCTCCCCCATCTGGTAGACCTTGCACACATCCCGAAACTCGACGAACGCCATGACGACCTCCGACCACCTGCCATTTTCCCCATCATACACGAAAGCGCCCCGTGAGGCGCTTTCGCAATCGATATGCCGAGATTAGTTCTAGCTGGCGAAAATCTCGATGGTTTCACCTTCGGCAATCGTGACCATGGCCTTTTTCCAGCTGCGGGTGTAGCCGGGGACCATGCGCACGCGCTTCTTCTTCGGCTTCACGTTCAGCGTGTTGACCTTCTTCACGGTAACGCCGAAGAGCTCTTCTACGGCCTTGCCGATCTCGATCTTGTTCGCGTCGCGGGCGACCTCGAAGGTGTACTTGTTCTTCTCGATCATGTCGTAGCTGTGCTCGGTGATGATCGGGCGGATGATGATGTCACGAGCGTCCTTCATTACGCCATCGCCTCCTCGAGTTTCTTCAGCGCGTCCTGCTCGAAGATCAGGAACTTGTTGTCGAGCAGCTCGTAGGTGTTTTCCTCGCCCGAGGTGATGATGTCGACCGTCGGGATGTTGCGGAACGAAAGGATCGCGTTCACGTTTTCTTCGTTCACCACGATCGTGCAGCGGCCCTCGACGCCGAGCGCCTTGAGAACGGCCACAGCATCCTTGGTGCGCGGCTTGTCGAACTCGAACTTGTCGACCACGATCAGCTGCTCGTCGGCGAGCTTCGCGGACAGCGCCGAGCGGATGGCCAGCTTGATCTCCTTTTTGTTCACCTTGAAGGCATACGAACGCGGATGCGGGCCGAAGACCACGCCGCCGCCACGCCAATGAGGCGCGCGGATGGTGCCCTGACGCGCACGGCCGGTGCCCTTCTGGCGCCACGGCTTGCGACCGCCGCCGCGGACCTTGCCGCGCGTCAGCGTGTTGGAAGTGCCGGCGCGCCACGACGCACGCTGCATGCGCACGACCTGGTGCATCACAGGCACGTTCGGCTCGATGCCGAACACGGAGTCGGCGAGTTCGGCAGTACCGGCCGCACTTCCCTCCGCGGTTTTGATTTCAATAGTTGCCATTTGGAGTGCTCCTTACCAGTCTTACCAGCTCTTGCCGTTGCCAGCCGCACGAACGCGCACGATGCCGTCCTTGGAACCGGGGACGGCGCCCTTCACGAGGATGAGGTTGAGGTCCTCGTCGATGCGAACGACCTCGAGGTTCTTCACGGTCACGCGGTCGCAGCCCATGTGGCCCGGCATGCGCATGCCCTTGAGGACGCGCGACGGCGTGGCGCACATGCCGATCGAACCCGGCGCACGGTGGAAGTGCGAGCCGTGGCCGCCCGGGCCGCCGCCGAAGCCATGGCGCTTGATGACGCCAGCATAGCCCTTGCCCTTCGAGGTGCCGGTCACGTCGACCTTGGCGACCTCGGCGAATTCGGCAACCGTCTGCTTGTCGCCGGGCTTGTAGTCAGCCGCGCTGTCCACGCGCACTTCGCGCAGATGACGGCACGGCTCCACGCCCCACTTGTTGTAGTGGCCGCGCATGGGGCTGTTGACCTTCTTGTCCTTGATCGTGCCGAAACCGAGCTGCACAGCTTCGTAGCCGTCGGTGTCGGTGGTCTTAACCTGGCAGACCGTGTTCGGCTCGGCCTGGATGACCGTTACCGCCATGACCTCGTCGTTGTCGTTGAACAACTGGGTCATGCCGATCGTCTTTCCGTAGATTGCGTTAATCATCTGCGACACCCCTTACAGCTTGATCTCGATGT